>JBARRZ010000192.1:0-4867 GCA_049644465.1 Limnothrix sp. | reverse complement strand
CCTTTAAATTTTGCTCCTTAAACGTTGGAAATTGAAATTCTACTGGATCTTTAAAACCAACGATGAAAATTCGTTTGCGATTTTGAGGGACAACAGATCTTGCATCAATCACTTTGTAGTAAAGTTGATAACCTAAATCTTGAGATAATGTCCATCTGATAATTTCAAATGTTTTACCTTTATTGTGATTCTGTAAGTTTTTGACGTTTTCAAGGATAAATGCTTTCGGTTGTTTTTCTCGAATAATTCTTACTACATCAAAAAATAAAGTGCCTTGAGTTGGGTGTTCAAAGCCGTGTTTGTTCCCAAGGGCATTGTGTTTTGTAACGCCAGCAATGCTGAAAGGTTGGCAAGGAAAACCACCTACTAAAATGTCGTGATCTGGGATATCTGAAGCTTCAATTTGTGTGATGTCGCCATAGGGAAGTTCATGGAAATTCTCAGCATATGTTTGTTGGGAAAATTTATTCCATTCTGATGAAAATACGCAATGACAACCTAGGCTATCGAGGGCAAGTCTAAATCCGCCGATACCAGCAAATAGATCGATGAATTTATAGGGGCGAGGTAAGCTCACAGAATAAATAGCGTTGTGGTTTTAGTGCTTTTGATTTTACCGTTTTTCGCCAAACTATTTTGGTGACTATTTGACTTGTAAAACGGATGAGGCACTGCGTCCGAAGGTTTCGGGGTTGTACTGGAGTGAGACTGCTGCGCCTGGATAGTCGAAGCTACCGGGAGTGATGGCGCGGACGAGATAGTGCAAGTTGTAAACTCCGGCATTCAGGCGATCGCCATAAGCGACAACTTTATCTGTGTAGATTTTTTGATAGTTGAGTTGCCAATCGTCTCGCTGGGGTTGGTAGTAGGTGGTGGCAGTCTGGAAGTCGGTGTCGATCGCCTCAAATCCTGCGGGGAGTGGATCGCTAATTAATACATGGTCAACTGGATGATCGGTGATGACTTCTAGGCCAATATCGAAAATCTGTCCGGCTTCGACGCTAAAAGGTTCGCTGAGATCGTACAGGCCATATTTACGGGCAACTTCGGCCTCGTTTGCCGGGCGTATATAGCGGGTGATGCGGATGCCGTTTAGTTTGCCGGGTTGGCTACCTGTGAGGCGATAGTTAAATTCGCTGAGGTAGTGCAGTTTACCGTCGCCTTGTTTTTGAATAATCAGTTGGCGATCGCCTTTCGCTAGATCCTGCATCGGGACTTCGACGGTGGCACTGGGAACGGCATAACCGGCAAAATCGAGATCGGCCAGTTTTTTGCGGTCGAGTTTGATTGTGCCTTTGATGCTGGGAGGTTTGCTTTCTGTGTCGCTATAAACTGTGAGTGCGGTTAGTGCCTGAGCATTGTCGTAAGTGGTTTGCCATGTGCCGTTGCGCCGCTGATCGAGTAGTCCTTGCAACACTTGACCTACAATTTCGGGTGATTTTTCTTGTTCCACAAAAAGTCTGAGGGCTTGGGCTTGGGCGGTGGTGTTGGAGTGATACCAGAACCAACGTTGCGGCAAATTAATCTGGGCGGTGCGTCCTGTTTGATTGATCAGTTCACTCACATTCTCGGCGATCGCCTGAGCTTGAGTTTGCCAGTCGGGGAGTTGGGCTAAATGGCGTGCTAATTGAATTTTTTCGACAGTGTCAAATTCTGCGCGAGCATCGTATAACGTTGAGGCAAAATCGCCGCGTGTGTCGCCAAATTGGTCGAAGGCTAAAAGATTTTCCAGCCGAACGGTGGCTTTGCAATTGTCGGTTGAACATTCGCTGTATTGACTGGGATTGGCGAGGGTTTGATCGAGATACGCTTTTAATTTATTGACCAAATCCACTTCGACAACTAAGTCTGCTTTTTGAGCGAGAGCGATCGCCTCGGCAGCGTAGGGAGTGACGTAAGCATCAGGTGTTTTATCACCGGGGAACGAACCAAATCCACCGCTGGGCAATTGCAATTGAGCGAGATCAGCGAGAGCATCACTGGCTTCGGTGGCACTGTCAAAATCTTTGAAAGCTTGACCGTAGCGCTCTTTTAAAATGGCTAAATTAGCGGCGATCGCCAAACGACTAGCGGCTGGTTCGAGGAAGGGAAAATCATCGTTATCGAAACTTGCGCGCGCGGGAGCGGTCAATTCAGGAATCAGGGTGCTAGCGACAGTCACCGTTAAACCGCCTTGATCGTTGACGATCTCGTTATCAATTTTTAGCGGAATCTGTACCTCATCTTCTGTCAAGATCCCGGTGGCGATCGCCTGTTCACTGACCGCAAGTTGTTTGACTTCAAGGGGAATTTCTAACGCATCGCTAACACCGCCATCTTTTTGGGTGGTGAATTTAAACGTTGCTGTACCCGCTTGCGTCGCAACCAGCGGAAAACGATAAGCTTCAGTCGAATTATCAATTTTCGTTTTCAAAGTTTGGCGTTGCTTGTTGCCCTTGCCAAATTCCATCGCGCCCAAAACATTGGCTTCAATATTGAGCTTGCCAGCCTCACCCGTCGCATTCGTGACTAGCACACCCCCATCGAGGCGATCGCCGACCCGTGCAAATTGTGGCAGCACAGCATTCGTCAACAGCGGTTGAGTCGCGATAAAGGTGGCATCAGCATTCCCAAAACGCAGCTCAGTATCCGTCGCCACAACCATGACCCGCCATGTGGTGAGGTCATCGGGGAGCGTAAATTTCACCTGTGCCACACCCTTGCTATCCGTCAAAACAGAACTTTCATAGTAGGCGATCGCCCGAAAATCCTTACGAGTCCGAGTATTTGCCAGAGCCGAAGACGCACCACCGCCATAACCCCAACCCTTCGGCTGCTGTGTCGGTAGGGGCGCAATACTCACGTCAGGCCGATTATCAGACCAGCGCGTTGTAATTGGTTGATAGCTGTAAATTTCATCGAGCAATGCCGGCGGACGATAACCCGTCAACTGCAAAATCGCTTCATTCACAACCATCACCGTCAGTTGTCCAGTCACTGGTTCACCCTGCTGATTCGCTAGTTGCAAGTCGATAGTTTGTTCGCTAGCGGGTGCAAGTTTTTCTTTTTTCGGCTGAATAGAAACTTTGAGTTGCTTCGCGGTGAGGTCAGTTTTGAAACCAGCAAACCCAATTTTCATCAACTTATCGACACCATTTTCACGAGCCTCTGCCAACGATTCTCCTTGGCGAATCAGTACCGCTTCCACGGCTGCATTTGGGAGCATTTCGGGGGTGACTGTAAATCGAATTTGTGGCGCTGCGCCAGTCACTGTTTGCTTGGTTTCGTAGAGAATGCCGTGGCGAATTACAGAAAAATAAAGTTCAGCTTCTTTGTAAGGCGATTGAATTAAAGCGGTCGCTGTATCGCCGATATCGTAAGTGTCTTTGTCGAGGGTCACTTCCACGCGGTTGTTGCTGAAGCGATCGCCCCAATTAAAGAAACCATCGCCGCTAACCCAGATAAAACTATCGGTTGCACTAGCAGCATCTTGACCTTTGATCAGTGCATGAATTCGGTAGGAACCCCCAGCGGGAGCAGTGAGTTTAACGGCTTGGGCTGCATCGTCAGACTGAACCGTTTCTGTGGCGATCGTTTCGTATTCCACTTGTGGCCGTTCGACGCGACTCCCTTCAATGATTTGTGTGACGCGACTGTAGTTAACCTTTTGCAATTCGAGCTGCACGGTTTGTCCGGCGATCGCTTTCCCTTCTGGATCGACGACAATGATTTCCGTGTTAAAAGGGGTCGTGGCCTCTGCGACAAAATCATGCTTGATCCCAATCAGGCGATCGCCGGGTAATGCGGTAAAAGTTTGCGTATTCGACACCGACAAATTGGCAGCATCCGTGACTTCCGCTTCCACGCGATAGGTTACCGGATAAGGCAAATCATCACCTACCTTAATCACTTGCGAGCCTTGCCCCTGCTCATCTAACTTGCGTTCCGTTTGCAACACATCACTCGCAATACTCGGCTCCGATTCTGACCAATGCCACTGCCGCCCAAATTGATATTCATCCCAACCATCCGGCTGAAAAAAGCCTCTGGTACGGGTCACATAATATTTGACGTTGCTATTACTAACGGGCGCACCAAACAGATAAGTTCCGGTTGAACTTGCGGTAACGTTATCGCCAATCTCGGCAAATTTCTTGTCTAAATCTAGCTCTACTTTAAAGTTAGGCGGTCGGAATTCTGCCACCCGAAAATTGCCATAAATAATGTTGCCGTTACGCGCTTCTGCTCTGAGATAATAATTACCCAAATCTTGCTGGGCTGGCACTTCCCATTCCGCAGAAAATGTCCCGTAGCGGTTTGTTTTGTAACTACCCAAGGGCGTTTCTTTCCCTTCAGGATCACTCAGAATCACGCGATAATTGTTGTTGGCATCCTGCCGCAATTCACCATTTTTTAGATAATAAGCAACGCCAGTGAAATAAGCTTTTTCTTTGGGTTGATAAAGTTGGCGATCGCTGAAAATTGTGCCGCGACTAAGCACATCGCCCTGATCCCAATCCGTTGAAATACCGTAACCGTAAGCACCGCTATAACTATTAGTTCGGGTAAAAGCCCAGTCTGAATCCTCCTTTGCAACAACCAACAATTCTGGTGCGTATTCCTGATTTTGCAGACATTGTTGCCACTGACTTCCGGCGATCGCCAAATTTCCTTCAGCGTCTGTTTTGCCTGTCGCACAGGTTTTCGGTGTGCCGCGACTTTTTTGAGCTAGTTGAGACTGATAAATATCAACTTGCGCAGCCGCAACGGCCAACCCTGTATCCAAATGATGCACCCGCACGACGCCAGATTCTGGGAACCATTGGGCAAAAATCCCCAAATTCGTCAGCTGCACCATGCCGTAATAGGTCGGCGATCGCCACTGTTG
>JBARRZ010000191.1:0-14644 GCA_049644465.1 Limnothrix sp. | reverse complement strand
CGGCGGCAAAAAAAAGTTTTCGACAATTAGCGATGAAATGATGACGGCGGTCGATAAGGCGGATTCTGCTCAATTTACCCAAGCAGAATGTTTGCACCCCGAAGGCTGGGTTTTACTCAATTTTTTGATGGATGCACGGACTGGGTTGGGACGCTTTCGGGATTTTCGGATCTCAAATTATCAGCTCATGATGGATTTGATTGATTATTGCAAAGATCACTCTATCGAAGAAATTCTCAAAATGCCGGATGTGCAAGAGCGCAGTGAACTCTACTTTTCGCACGAAGAACAGTTCAAAGAGCAGCTAACGCGATGTTCAGAAATTCATGGAGCTGTTGTTGTGCTCGATCTGCGCGAGGAGGAAACTATTTATACAGGCAATCGGTTTATGATCTACGCGCTTTTTCCGCAGTGCAATATTTCGATCCATGTATTGTGGGGTCTGAAAAAACGGAACACGGTTTATGCGGTGGGTAAATCAATTTTTGATCGATCTTCTCAGGTAAATATTGGTGAATTGATGCTGGCTTATGGCGGCGGTGGTCATGCAAATGCGGGTACTTGTCAGGTCGAGAATAATCAAGCGGCTCAAGTTTTAGAGGAATTAATCACGAAGATCAATCAAGCTTAAATTCGGGATGACGTGAATTAGATAACAATCTACAAAAATGGAGTGACGGCGATCGCCTCTAGGGGAAGGTGCCGTTTTTCTGCTGTGTGGCTATTGACTTGATAAATTTCGCGACTATCGATATCAAACGCCGTCAGCCAGCCGCTTTTAGTGTGGTAAACCCCAGTGTCGATATCCAACCAACCCGGCCCCTGTACCACTTGTCCTGGCTGCACTCCGGGAAAAGTAAAGGTGATGGTGTGACCAATAATCACGAGCTTATCGGCAAAATAGGGCTGGGGCATCGAGTGAAATTCGCCACGCACCCAACAAAATTGATCCGCGCCTTGTTCATGGATTGGTATATCTGGGCAAATTCCTGCATGGACAAGCCAAACGTCACCCAAATCGAGGTGTGAAGGCCGCTCGCGTAGCCATTGCAAATGTTCGTAAGGGATTTTATGGTTATAGCTCTGGAGGGTATTCGCGCCACCGCTGTGATACCAAGCAACAAAGGTTTCTTCGTGGACGCTGCCATCGACGGCGATCGCCTCCAGCATCATCATCTCGTGATTGCCCATCAAACATTCATAAGAACTCGTGCGAACAAACTCAATAATTTCCGCACTTTTTGGGCCTCGGTCAATCAAATCACCCAAAAAATAGACCTGATCTTCACTTGTCGGCGCAACAAAATCTAGCAAAGCCATCAAAGTATCGTAATGACCATGCACATCCCCTATACAAATTCGTCGCTGCCCCATGCGTTTGCGTCCTTGTCACTTGGTGGCTACCAATACACCCATCATATCCCCCGCAAAGGGATAGTGGATAGCCCCAGAAAATCCTGAGTTTTTAGCCAGCCCTACTTGTACTTGCCCTGTCGGAAAACGCTCAATACTAGGTTGAATGTAAGCATATTCCTCCATTAGCTGAAATCGTTCTGCCAAAGGGACGACAATCGTCTGCATATACCACTGTTGAAACGCTTGCTTCGTTTGATCGTCGGGGCGGTGAAAATCTAGAACAGCCACTCGCTTGCCCGGTTTGAGCACACGGCATAATTCCTTTAGAGCTTGAGGAATATCTGTTACATTGCGTAACCCAAAACCGATAGTCGCACCATCAAAGCTGTCATCTGCGTAGGGCAAATCTAAGGCGTCTCCCTCTTGCCACTGGATATCAAGCTGCGGACAAATTCTGGCTTGTTTTGCGGCGGCAATATTGAGTTGTGCGGCGGCAAAATCGATGCCGATTGTTTTACCGGAGATGCCGACTGTTTTCGCGAGGAGCAACGTCAAGTCACCGCTACCGCAGCAGACGTCTAGGGCTGTATCTCCAGCTTGTATGCCGCTCCACTGCACGGCCATTTTTTTCCAAATGCGATGCTGCCCCAAACTAATCCATTCGTTGAGGTCGTCATACTGCGGGGCGATGCGATTGAAAATGGCTTGGATCTCGGCGGCAGTATTTGTAGCGGGCATAGTCGTTAACAGGATTTTTGGCTGATGAGGGCGAAGGCAATCTGCTGGCTTGCAAGGTAGAGCAATTTCAGGTCAGATTCTCTGATCGCCATGGTATCAAGCCACTGTAACGAAAGTAGGGCTAAAAGTTCTTCGCGATAAATCAGGGGTAACAGTAAATGTTGTTGAATTTTGGCGTCTTGGTAATACTCGATACCTTCTGGGGCTGGAGTTGTAGGAGATTGTGTCCAAAGTTGAAAAGTGTGTTGTTGTTGGGCTGCATCGACAAGGGGATCGGCTGCTGGGATGGCGATCGCCACAGGGAGGTCACTGGATTTGCCCGTTACCTCGTTGCACTCTCCTTTTTTAACGACTTGCAATAAACAACCATCTGCTCTTAAAGGTATGGCGATCGCCGCCGCCGTTTGATCAAGCGCCTCCTCAAGCGATTGCTCCGTCCGAAAAATTTCTAATAGCCTTGCCAGCAATTGCGTCTGACTTTTGCCCGCCTCCAGTTCAGCCAAACGATTGTTCGCAATCGTATAAGTATCAGCCGCGACCTGAACCACCTTTTTCAAAGCCGACGGATCCCAAGGTTTCGTGATGTAGCGATACACCTGTCCCGCATTAATCGCCTCAACCAGATCCTCAACATCGGTAAAACCCGTCAAAATAATCCGTACCGTATTCGGAAACTGCGGCACAGTCCGGCTCAAAAATTCTGTACCCTTCATCTCTGGCATTCTTTGGTCAGAGATAATCACAGCAACCTCACCTTCCGCTTCCAAAACTTTCAGGGCCTCGAGACCATTACTCGCTTTAAGCACTTGAAAATCACGGCGAAAAGTACGATACAGCAGATCGAGATTGTCTGGTTCGTCGTCTACAACTAAAAGTTTTTCTTTTTGCTTGCGAGTCACGGCGTATATCTGATTAATAATGTGAGCAAACTCAGGAGTGGTCATGATCGCAGAGATCGGCTGATTTGTCTTTACATAATACTGAACGACGATTCCTTTTCCGTAGATTTTTCCCTAGACTTAAGCATTACCTCATAGTCCATTCGTTAGAATAGCGAAATCTCTATCATGACCAGCATTTGTGCCGATGCAAAGTGATCCATCGTTATCCAGCTTTTCGCCTTCGCAGATTATTTGCATTGAGGGATCCGCCCGTCGCCTATACGGTTCTGTGGTGCAATACATCGAGCGACAAAGTAATTACTGGATTCGGCCTTTGTGTCTTGTCGAGAATGATCAAGCTGAGCCGCAAGTAATTTCGCTGCATCGGACTTCAGACCTGATTATTACTCAGGACAAATTGCGGGAAGCGCTAGACACAGAAATTTTGGAATTTTGGACAACGCTCTACGACGAGTCGGGTGAGTACGGCGACAATATTCAGGGACGGGCTGAGTTGCATCGTTTTTTACGTCATGTTGCTTGGTGAGCTGTTCGTTGCGCTCAAACATTTAAGACAATTTTTTTTGGAGAACGGCTTCTAGATCTGCTTCTAAGGTTGTCGGCAATTTGCGTTTTTTTATATCGGCTCATGCGAGCAGGGGAATACGTTCGGCGGCCCATTTTTGATTTAGCTCCAGTTTGCCATCGGCTGGATGCAAGACAAAAACACCGCGCTTGTTTTTATTCAGTGAGAAGGCATAGCGAACAATCAAAATATCGCGCCATTCGCCTGAGGCTACGTCATAGACTTGGCAGCTATCGGGTGTATTTGGATCGCGATCTTCATCAAAAGAACGAGTTTTAAAGACACCCCAAGATTTGTAAAGGTTAGCAATTTCCGACTTGAGCAGGACAATGAGCAGCGGCAGCAAAAGGGTACTCAACCAAAATTCTTCAAACATTGTTTGTTTGTCTTGTGCTGTACAGGCTTATGCTAAAACATCTTTTTTATAAGGCTATCTAAAAGGCGCTTTCTTTTACATTTTTAAAGAATTTTTGTGGTGCGGGGTGCAGGCGATCGCCGCCTATCTACACACAAAAAGAAAGTTAGGTAACCAGTAGCTTGCAATTATCTCTTTCAGTCATCTTCCCAAGTTCTTGAAATCACTGACATGACAAGACTTTCAGGAGAGCGCTCGTGAGATCGCCACTTATCTACACACAAGAAGAAATCAAATGTTTTTATTTATTCTGTCAGCAATTTTATTGTGTCGGCGCCAAGTGGTGTGAGCAGCCAAACAAATACCCCACAGTTCAACAACACTGTTAGCCAGAATACTGAGCGAAAGGATTGTTTTTTGGATTTATGGCGTAACTGTTGTTGCGCAACAAGCGCACCGGGCCAACCTCCGGCTAGTGATAACAAATGCAAGGTCTTTTCTTTGGTTCGCCAGGCTCTTTTCTTCGCTGCGGATTTGTCGATTGCATACATTATGAATGTGCAGAAGCTAGCAATTAGGTAAATGGCTAGAATCACTGGCGGTATCTTGGCGGCCAGAACAGCCGCAAATACGATGACTAAGAAGAACATTGCCGCAATAACTGACAGTAGATCATTGGAGTGCCGAGCCTTTTCTGGAACTTGATCACCAGCTCGTGTGGCATTTGTTGCGCATGGCCGACCATCTTTATCGGCAGATAACGTATATGTCACCAACTGATTAATTTCTGGGCGCCGATTGCGATTACTAAAGGCTTTGACATGAACGAAGATCTGTTTTCCACCAGTACTAGGGGTGATAAACCCAAAGCCTTTTTTATCATTCCAAGATGTTATTTTTCCTTTTGTACGCATATCGTTTGTCGTATTAGGCTAACTAGAAAGCATTCTGCATAACATAAGATAATATCTTAATTTTAATTGGCACAGACTCCGGATAGGATTAACGTTTTCAAAGGAAAAAGTTATCGAGATGATCTTGAATATATTTTTAATAAAAAAGAAAGACGATCGCCTTTCTCTCTACACAGATTGAAAGTATCTGACTTTTTTAAGATTTGACAGAGCCAGCGAGAATGCCGCGCACAAAGTAGCGTTGTAGGGCAAAGAAAACAACGAGAGGCACTGTCATCGAGATAAATGCGCCTGCCGTGAGGAGATGCCAATCTTGCCCACGAGAACCGACAAGGCTTGTTAGCTGAATGGTCACTGGAGCAACGTCCGGTGTTCCACCGAGATACACCAAAGCAATGAGCAAATCATTCCAAACCCAGAGAAATTGGAAGACGGCAAAGGAGGCGATCGCCGGCATTGAGAGAGGCACAATTAGCTTTGTGAAAATTTTTAGGTGAGACGCGCCATCAACTTGGGCTGCTTCAATCAAATCGCGGGGTAATGCACCGATATAGTTGCGGAGTAAATAAATGCCGAGCGGCAATCCGTAACCCGTGTGGGCGAGCCAAATACCGAGAAAACTATTCGATAAACCTAAGTCGCCATACACTCGCAAGACTGGGATCAAAGTGGTTTGCAATGGTACGACCAGCAGGCAAACGACCAAAATAAACAGCAATTGTCGCCCCGGAAAATTCATCCACGCAAAGGCATAAGCGGCAAAACAGGCGATCGCAATCGGAATGATGGTTGCAGGAATCGCAATCGTCAGACTGTTGAGAAAAGATTGGCCCATCCCCGCAGAATTAATCACGTCGATGTAGTTGCCGAGATGATATTGCGTTAGCTCAAATGGGTGCTGAAACACTGTCCACCAGCCCGTATTCAACATATCGTCTTGCCGTCGCAGAGAACTAATGAGCAAACCTACGCTCGGTAATGTCCACAAAAAGGCGATCGCCACGATGGTGAGATGAATGGGCATTTTTTGCCAAAAGGCTTGTTTTTGTTTGACTGCTGCCATTACCGTAAACGCTCCTGCGACCGAAATCGACGAATATTTCCGACCATCACCGGCGTGATGAAAATGAGTAAAATGACGGCGATCGCACTACCTCGCCCAAAATTGCGATAGTTAAACATTTCTTTAATCATGCGGCTGGCAATCACCTCTGTGCCGTGGTTACCGCCGGTCATCACAAAGACAATATCGAACACTTTCAGCACCAAAATCACTACCGTCGTACTCACAACCAAAATGCTAGAGCGAATCATCGGGATCGTAATGCGAAAGAAAATTTGCCAACTATTTGCCCCGTCAATTTTTGCCGCTTCGATCACATCTTCGGGAATGCCTTTCACGGCCGCCGAGAGGATCACCATACAAAATCCGGTATAGAGCCAAATCATGATCGCGATCAGGGCAAAATTATTCACCGACCGCTCGATTAGCCAACCGACTGGCTCAAAGCCCAAACTCACGACAATCGCGTTGAGCAAACCAATTTGAGCTTCTCCGGCAGGTTTAAAAGCGTAAATAAATTTCCAGATGACACTCGCCCCAACAAAAGAAATTGCCATCGGTAAAAAGATTAAAGATTTGGCGATCGCCTCATAGCGAACTTTATCCACCAGCACCGCAATGATTAAGCCCAAACTGACACTAATGCCCGTGACCAAAATTAGCCACAACAAATTATTTTTGAAAGCGACCCGCATTGATTGCTCGGTGAAGGCAAAAATATAATTTTTTAAGCCGACAAAATTTTCTGAGCGTCCATCATAAAAACTCAGGTAAATAGTTTGGATCGTTGGCAAGATTAGATAAGCCGACAAAATCGCTAAGGCCGGAGACACATACACCCACGGCAACAGATGCCGATTCCACGGTTTTGGTAAAGCGTTGACCGCCAAATTTGCGCCATAAAATAAGCCAATCACCCCGCCACAGCCGAGGGCGATCGCCAGTAATACCGACCCAATTCGATACAAAATTTCCATTCTTTCTCTAAGCCCAAACGTTACTCGATCAAAGTTTTAGCGTGTCAAATCAGCACAGTCTCCAGCTCGCGATCAAAAAAGTAGAGCCGTTGCAGATCAAACAAGACAAAAAGTTCTTGCCCCTCTGTGACCTCCGTGCGCGGATCTAGCCGTGCGACAAATTCGATCTTCTCCGGCGTTTCGAGATAAACAATCAGCTCATTCCCCATCATTTCGATCAGATTTACCGTCGCCGAAATTTTGATGCTTTCGATATCAGGCGGTAAATATTGGGGATGATAAATATTTTCTGGACGAATGCCTAAAGTGAGTGGGCGATCGCCTGCCAGCTTAATAGTGTTGGGCACAGGAAGCATTTGGTCACCAATCAAAAGTACCGGATTTCCCGCTTCAGTTGTTTGCCCGATCTCGAAAAAATTCATCGCTGGACTACCGATAAAACTAGCCACAAATCTGTTGCACGGGTTGTTATAAAGATTCGCTGGCGTATCCACCTGCTGCAAAATGCCATCCTTCATCACCGCAATGCGATCGCCCATCGTCATCGCTTCCACTTGATCGTGGGTGACATAAATAAACGTCGTGTTGAGATTATTTTGCAAGCGACTAATTTCTTTCCGTGCCTGCACCCGCAATTTCGCATCAAGGTTTGATAACGGTTCATCCATCAAAAAAACCTGAGGCTGCCGCACGATCGCCCGCCCCACTGCCACCCGCTGCCGTTGCCCGCCAGACAATTCTTTCGGTTTACGGTGCAACAATTGTTCAATGCCTAACTGCGCCGCCGCACTCTTTACTTGTTGTTTGACCTCTGACTTAGATTTTCCTTGCAACTGCAAACTAAACGCCATATTTTCAAAGACGCTCATGTGAGGATACAGCGCGTAGGACTGGAACACCATCGCAATATCGCGATCCTTCGGCGAAAGATTATTGACCGGGCGATCGCCGATCCAGATATTCCCAGAAGTGACCGTTTCTAAACCCGCCAAGAGCCGTAACGACGTCGTTTTGCCGCAGCCAGAAGGGCCAACAAACACAAGAAATTCCCCGTCCGCAATCTCTAAATTGAGATTTTTAACCGCAACATAATCATCGAATTGTTTTGTGACCTGTTCAAAAGTGACGCTTGCCATACCAAAATTTATTTACGAATTTGTGTACGAGTAAAGTTGCTCAACTATGCGGTTTGTCGCTGTGCTGCCGCCTGCTGAAAAGCCGCTGTATATTGCGCGAAGCCACCGGGAAACGCCACATTAATGCAAAGGGGATCGGCTGGATCAGTAATGCCAGAAATCACTTTTGTTTTGCCGTTTACCGTGCCCAATTTCAGCGGAATGCGGTTTTTTAGTTCGTCTTGGGAGCTGTCGATATAGGTGACAAGGTTACCGCTCTTTGCCCATGCGCCGATGTCTTGAATCAGTTGTAAAAATAGGCGATCGCTGCCCCCTCGTCTCACTGTTTCACCGTCAGTTTGGCTAGTGACAGTGTCGCCCACCCCAACGGTCAACGGCATCAGAGCAGGGTCAAAATGATCCTTGACGAGCTGTAATAATGCGCTGTTAGCTTGCGGTGCTTGTCTGGCGTTGAACGTTGCACCGAGAGGATAAGTTCCGGTGCGTTGGTAATAATAATGATTGAGCAACACAGGAACGCCAGCTTCTTTCACAGCGCCCCGCAGCATAAATTGAAAATCGGTTGTGCCCGAATCGCTATCCGTCGCGAACCGGACAATTTCTTTGCCAGCTTCATCGCGTCCCAAATTTGGCGCGTAATGCACGAAAAAACTGTTGTCCAAACTTTGTGTTGCTGCTTTCTCTAACAAGTCATCTAATAATGTGGCGATCGCCTTTTGCAGTTTCAAATAAATCGCCAGATCAGCCTGTAAATGTTCCGCCAAAACGTTGAGATTTGCCGTCGGCGAAACAAGATTATCAAGTACTGCCGCTTGCACTAAAGCTTGTTGTTTTGCAGCAGGAAAATATTGATCATTTTCACCAAAAAACTGCGTTAAACGTTGCCTAATTAAGTTGGGGACGGCTGCCAAAAAGTCTAATTCAGCATCACTAACACCGGGATGGAAAATCTGGCCTAAACGGGTTTGCCACTGCACACCGCCCGCCGCTAATCCGGGCAAATAGGAAACTTTGTCGGCTTTAGCAAAAGCGTTTTCAACAATCCGATTGACGCCGCGTCTGCCTTCATGTTCACCATTCGTGAGCACGAAAAAATGGCTATCAAATTTTTGAGTTGCCCGAATATAATCGGGACTAATTTTGCGAGTTAGGGGATCTTTTACTAACCCCATGCAAACGCCGTCTAGGTCTTGGATAATCAATAAGTTTTCGGTGGTCGCAAGGGTCTCGGTAAAGGTTTTGTGATCGAGGGAATAGGTCTGCTCGTGGAGCGGGGAAGAAATCATAATCCTTTACTTATTGAGAGTTATATTGTGCTCTTTTGGCAATCTTCCTCCTTTTGTAGGAGGATCTTCGACAGCTTACTGAGTGGAGATCCCCCTAAATCTCCCTTACGAAAGGGGGACTTCGAAAGAAAAAGCTGGACAGCTAAATCCAATTTTTGGCGCGCTCTACGGCTTTTTGCCAAGTTGCGAAGTTTGCTTGGGCAGCCTCCGCACCTTCACCGGGTGTAAAGACGCGATCAATCTGGCGATCGCCCACCAATTTTTCGTAACTATCCCAAAAACCAATGGCTAAACCTGCGGCAAAAGCGGCTCCTTGGGCGGTGGCATCAAGTACAGCCGGACGCTCCACGGGAATGCCCAAAACGTCGGCTTGGAACTGCATCAAAAAGTCGTTATTGCACGCGCCACCATCGACTTTCAATTCTTTGATCGGTGTGCCACAATCTTCGTTAATCGCATCGACCACTTCTTTGGCTTGGTAGGCGATCGCCTCTAAAACAGACCGCACCATGTGGGCTTTCGTGACGCCGCGCGTAATACCGAGAAATGCGCCTCTCGCCGCCATATCCCAGTGGGGCGCACCCAAACCGCTCAGGGCCGGGACAAAATACGCGCCGCCATTATCGGGGACAGACTGGGCGATCGCCTCCGTTTCACTAGCAGATTGAATAATTTCGAGACCATCCCGCAGCCATTGAATGCAGGCTCCGGCGGTAAACATACTCCCTTCGAGAGCATAGCCAACATCTGTGCCACTCTGATCGGCATTGGGCTGAGTGCAAGTAATCGTCGTTAAAAGTTTGTGCTGCGATCGCGTTGTTTTGTTCCCCGTGTGGGCGACGAGAAAAGCCCCCGTGCCATAGGTACATTTCAATAAACCGGGGCGATCGCAACCGTGGGCATAGAGAGCCGCTTGTTGATCACCAAATATTGCCGTAATCGGAATTTCTACGCCGAGCAATGCCGGGTCAGTCTGACCAAATACGCTGAGACTCGGTTGCACTTTTGGCATCATCTGCGCCGGAATATCAAATAGCTCCAATAGCTCTGCATCCCATTGGTGAGTCTGGAGATTGAGCAACATTGTCCGGCTCGCATTACTGTGATCTGTCGCGTGAACTTTACCACCTGTCAGATTCCACAAAGCCCATGTATCGACGGTTCCTGCAATGACATTTTCTAAATTGACATCACTATTTTCCTTGGCCCAATTTAGTAACCAATTGAGTTTTGTGGCGGAGAAATAAGCGTCGAGCACCAAGCCTGTTTTATCGTAAATCTCAGCGGCTTTCCCGGCAGCACTCAGTTTTTCGCACAAATCTGCGGTACGACGATCTTGCCAAACGATGGCGTTGTGGAGTGGTTTCCCTGTGGTTTTATCCCAGAGTAAACAGGTTTCTCGCTGGACTGTTAAGCCAATACTGGCAATTTCAGCGGGGTCAATATCATTGTCGCGAATCGCCTGCTGCATCACTGTTTGGGTGTCCTCCCAAATATCAGTGGCATTGTGTTCGACCCAACCGGGCTGGGGGTAATGCTGGGGCAATTCTTTGTAGGCTTGGGCGACGATCTCACCTGCGTGATTAAAAATCAGGGCGCGGTTGCCGGTGGTACCGAGATCCAAGGCCATTACGTATTTTGAGTTTGTCATCTCTCTCCCAAAATTAGGGTTTTCTAAATGTTGCTAAAGGGCAAAAAAATTAAAAAATATTTTCTAAAAATAAATCAGTGCTGGATTAAGGGCTGCCAATCAAAGGGCGATCGCCGTTTAGGGTGGCTCCGTTGTCAGCATAAAGCCTTCACCATTACGGAGCCTAATCTCGGCAAAATTGGTGCTGGCTGTCATCGCGAGTTCTGGGGTGGCGATCGCCAACTGCCATTGTGCCAAATCAAGACAAAGCCACGCGCCGAGGGTCACTGTTGTCGGTGCGCCAGCCATATGGACGACCATCGCGATTCGTTGCTGGGTAACCGGATTTGTCCGAATGCCATAAAAAACCGTGCGCTGATCATCAGACATATGATGAAAGCGATCGCCTTGTTCGAAGCAAAGATTTTCTTTTAGCCAGCGGTGATCGTGGCGATATTGTCGTAGCTCAAAGTTGAAATTGCAGCGATCGCCCGGCACAGCGTCAGAGTAATGATGCACTCGCGAAATTTCGTGACCATCCTCAACAAACGCGGCAGTGATCTGTTTCAGTTGGGAGACATCGAGATTACCAAGTCCGGGATAATGGGGCGACAATTCGGCATGGCAAAACTCAGCAATTTTTTCGAGATTATAATCTAGGGCGGCGATCGCCTGTTCGAGTGTTTTAAAGAGATGGCGAGCTTGCTTGAGAGTGCGGAACCCAAACGTTTTGAGCTGACGGAAAGCCCAAGGTTTTGCGTAAAGTTCCGGCGCAACCTGCCAGTACAAAAAGCCGATTTCCGCCGCCGCTATTTTTACGATGTAATGATCATCAGTATTCCGGAAAAAGCCCCACGGCGCATGCATCAGCGCGTTGAGAAAATCCATCGGTAACCCCGGACAAAACCCATAAATCCACAGCTGCGTTGCGGGATTATCGTAGGCGTTGCGCAAAATCTCCGGCAGTGTCTCCCCAAAAAATTCATTAATGCGCGTAGTTTTGACATCAATCTGATTACTTTTACGTACAGTGTCATGGTTTGCATAACCCGTAATCCAGCGATCGCCCTCCCACACAATGCGTGACATATCTCGCCATTTCCGTAGCCAAAATCCTTGCAGAGTCGGCGTATTATGCTCAAAAATTAGCGGACTCCACTGAAAGCAATCCGGCTTTTTCTCAATCAAATTGCGGTAGGTGGCCTTATGCTCCCACCCCTGATTTGGCCAAGGTCGCCCGTCCTCATAAATTGCCAAAATATTGCGGCAGTGTGATTGGAGAGCTCCATTTTGCCTTGTGCTAATTTCTTGTTTGACTTCCCCCATCGCCAACAGAAACTCAGTGTCGTAGTCCAACTTGCCAGACTCATCCCAAAGCTGAAAATCCTGCCCGCCATCGACCCGAATACCATCAGCACCAAGATTGATTTTTCGCCGCTCTAACTCCAGTAAAATCGCCCGTACCATCGGCTGTTGCTGGTTTGTATCCTGACCATACATATTGTCTCCACGGCAAAAAGTCGCATCAATCAGTTGCAATCCTTGTTCGTGAATATGGCCATAAACGAGGTCAAAAATAATTTGGATTGGCCCTTGGGAAAAGTTGTGGAGCGTGGCGATAAAGTCAACAATTTCCGTCGGGCGCAAACTACTGAGCTGGGAAGGACTGACTGCCGCTGCCCCAATGAGTGGATCATCGTAACCCCAATTTTTGACATCCGGTTTTTGTAGTTTGACCTGCACATATTGATTCGATTCCGACAGCACCTGCCAAAATCGCTGGTGCATGGTTTCTCCTTCCGGCACGTACTCTACTGTGGGTTCGATGGGTAACAACTCGATGGCATCAAAACCGACATAATTTTTCTCAGCGGCAGTCAAAGGTTGTTTGTTCGCTAGCTTACGAGACAGATCTTGGTAAATCTGATTTAGCCCAGCGAATGTACCGGACTTGGATGCTGTGCCCACATGAATCTGCAGAATATTTGTGGGTGGTTTGATTTCTGGATTGGCTCGAAAATAATCTAGATCGCGGCGATCGCCTTGCAGTTTCTCCATATCGTAGAGTTCGGCTGGGGCGAAGATGCCGTAGGGCAAGGAATAAGCGAGCACATCCCGAATGATCTGCTGGGGCTGCTCAGTGTCGCCCTGCCGTAGCCAATAAAAGGAGCCAGTATTTGTGCGATCGCCCGCTTTGAGACCTGCCACAACACCCCACACAAATTCTCCCTGTCGCGGGAATGCTAGGCGATCGCGGCGGCAAGACATTTCTTGGTTCGCCAAGCGAAAATCAATGGGGTTGAGCGGGGTAAATATTTCGAGAACAAAGTGCGCTGCTGTCGCGTTCGGGAGCCAAAAGCCAAATTCGGTTAAACCGTCCGCCCGATGATGCGCGCCTAATTTGCGGACAAGCTGTTGTCCCGCTGCATATGGACTAGGACTGTCTCTCTCGATTGTCTTGGCCCAAGTCAAAAGGGCTTGGGTTTGGGCTTCGATCAGTTCGATTTGTGGTGAAATAGTCACTCAAATATTTGGGTTAACAACAATGGTCAACGGTGATTAGTGGGCAAGGCAGGCGATCGCCAACTTATAGACAGCAATAATTTACGCTAATCGTCAGCTTTGGTTTCTGTAGGTATAGCTTCAAGGATCAGACCTTGACTATCTTTCAGTTCAAAAACCCGCAAAGCATCAGCGGTACTTTCAATCTCCAAACCCGGTGTGGTGATCGCCACGCGCCAGCAGCTCAAGTCCAGTTGCAGCCAATCTCCAAGCGTAACAGTTGTCGGTTCACCGCCCATATGCGCCACCATCACAATTTCTTCAGGAGTCTCCTCAGAATCTGGCTCCAACACTTCTGTCCGTAGTCCATAAAAAACGGTGCTACCTTCTTCACTAATGCGATTAAAGCGATCGCGCTCCTGTAGATTTTCCCGTAGCCAAGGATGTGCTCGACGATATTGGCGCAACAGCAGATTAAATTCGCTTTGCTGAGCACTCACGTTGTCCTCATAGTAGGACACCCGACAAGTTTCGTGACCATCTTCCATGAACGCCATCGCAATGGTTTTCAGCTTCGGCACTGTCAAACGGTCTAGAAATTTCTGGTGTTCCGCATCGCCAATTTCTTCAAGGGGTTCTACTAGGCAAGCCCCTTCTTTATCGCCAATACATCTTTGGCAAATATCAGCTGTTTTGGTGAGATCATAATCCGTCAACACCAACGCCTCATTAAGGGCTTTCATAAAACGTTTGAGATCGTCTAGTTCCGTAAAGCCCAAAGCCTTTAGCTGTTTAAAGGCCCAAGGCTCAGCAAACAGTTCTGGGGTAATCTGCCAATCGAGAAAACCAACCTCTTCCGCTGCAACCTTCACGCCATACATTTCATCGGTATTTCGAAAAAAGCCCCAAGGTGCTCGCACTAAAGCATTAATAAAATCCATCGGCAAACCGGGCATGAACGCATAAACCCACATCGTCGTTGCCGGGTTGTCGTAGGCATTCCGAATCACTTCTGCGTGACTCTCGCCAAGGAACCAGTTAATGTCGCTAGTCTCGATGTCAACTTGGTTGCCGCGCCGTACGGTGTCATGGTTGGCACAACCCGTAATCCAGCGATCGCCTTGAAACATCACTTCAATTACACGATTCCACTTGTAGTCCCAAAAGCCTTTAACGGTCGGCGTATTGTGCGCAAAAATTAGCGGCCCCCACTGGTAAGC
>JBARRZ010000190.1:0-3206 GCA_049644465.1 Limnothrix sp. | reverse complement strand
AGACTCAAGGCCACGCTTGCCGGCCGTTCCACCCCCCATACATAAAAAGGAGAATTAAAACGTGGATTTTCTGTCCGATTTTTTAGCGCGCTTTATAGAGCAGTTGCAGTCCCCAACACTCGGCTTTCTGATTGGCGGTATGGTTGCTGCCTCCGTTGGTAGCCGATTAGCAATCCCAGATCCAGCCTATAAGTTCATTGTTTTCATGCTACTCATGAAAGTCGGCTTGACCGGCGGCCAAGGGATCCGTGAATCCAATCTGGCGGAGATGCTATTGCCCGCGCTGTTTGCCGTAGCAATAGGAATCATGATCGTTTTCATCGGACGCTATACATTATGTAAGCTGCCAAAAGTGAAAATCGAGGATGGTATTGCAACCGCAGGTTTGTTTGGCGCCGTAAGTGGCTCTACTCTCGCTGCTGCCCTGACACTAGTGGAAGCAGAAGGCCTGCCATACGAACCATGGGCTGCTGCACTCTATCCTTTTATGGACATCCCTGCACTCGTGACGGCGATCGTTTTGGCTAGTATTTACACCAGCAATAAGCGCGGTGGCACAAGCGAGCGAGTTAAAATCTGGCCCATTGTCAAGGAAAGTCTCCAAGGCTCTGCTCTATCAGCACTACTACTCGGCCTCGTTCTAGGTTTGGTCACTCAACCAGAAAGTGTTTATGAAACTTTCTACAGTCCACTCTTCCGGGGTCTGCTTTCAGTGCTGATGTTAGTAATGGGGATGGAAGCTGCTGCAAGGATTAACGAGCTGCGCAAGGTAGCCCAATGGTACGCCGTATATGCGTTTATTGCGCCGCTGCTGCACGGATTTGTCGCTTTTGGTCTCGGTATGATTGCCCATTACGTCACTGGATTCAGCCTTGGCGGTGTTGTACTCCTTGCCGTTATTGCTTCTTCTAGTTCAGATATCTCCGGGCCACCGACTTTACGGGCCGGTATCCCATCTGCTAATCCTTCTGCCTATATTGGTGCATCTACAGCTGTTGGCACACCGGTGGCGATCGCCTTGGGCATACCAATCTTTATCGGGCTTGCCCAAGCGCTAGGCGGCTGATCCAAGAAGGGTTCGCGATCTGCCGGTGCTCCATTAGCTCGGCGACCAACACGGCAGTTAAATCAGCGCGATCACGCGCGGTACTGCCGTTTTTCTGAGTTTTATGTAGTCTAATAAATACACAACACATTAAGAGGTAACCAAGCATGGCTAAACAAGCAATCAAACTCGTCATCGTCACGGAAAAGTTGCTGATGAAAAAGATCGCCAAGATCATCGACAAAGCCGGGGCAACCGGTTATACGGTGGTGGCTGCTGGTGGTAAAGGCAGTCGTAATGTGCGCTCGTCGGGACAACCTTCCGTTTCCGGCACTGCTTTCACGGATATAAAAATTGAGGTGCTCACCGATAGTCGGGATATGGCCCTCAAGATTTCGGATGAGGTCGCACTGAATTTTTTCGAAGATTATGCGGGCATTGCCTATCTCTGTGACGCGGAAGTATTGAGCGCGCACAAATTCTGTGGGCCAGACGGCTGTTAAATCAGCACGACGCAGGACACAGATTTATAGTTGATTTAAATAGAGACAGATATCCTTCCTTGGGGAAGGTGCCCGAAGGGCGGAAGGGGTTATCAGTCGGTGACATATCTGATCGAGAACCGACCTCTTAGTCCCTTTTTAGACTTAATTGGAATGACTATAAACACAAAGCCGGAGAAATGTCTCCGGCTTTTTAGTGACTATCTGATTTTGTGTACGGGAGAATTTGACAATGGTGAAGCCGTCGTTAGCTCAAATTAATCGTTTGGTTTTGACTTTGTTCACAGGCTAGGGCCAAAAATTATTCACCGTGGAAAGGGAAATCGGTGTAGCCTTTGCTGCCGATGGGTGCGTACCAGACATCTACTTCTGCGTCGGGGTTTAAGTCCCAATTATTGGCGTAGCGTTCGACTAAATCGGGGTTGCTAATATAAGGACGACCAATCGAGATGATGTCGGCTTTTCTGTCGGCGATCGCCTGTTCTGCGGATGCTTGATCGTAACCACAATTCCCCATCAAAATGCCACCGTACACTTGACGAAAATCCTTGAGCTGCATCGGTTCACCTAGTTCATGAAAACCAAAAGCTAAACCGTCCATCACGTGGACATAGGCCAGATTGTAACTATCGAGACGCATCACCGCATAGGTGAATTGCTCATGATAATCGGGCGAACCCATATCGTTAAACGCGCCATTTGGAGACAATCTCACGGCCACACGCTCGGAATCCCATACGGTTAAAACGGCGTCCAAAACTTCTGACAACATGTTGAAACGATTTTCGACACTGCCACCATATTTATCGGTGCGGTGATTTGTTTTGGACTGTAAAAAAGTGTCGAGTAGATAGCCGTTGGCGGAATGCACTTCGATGCCATCAAAATCGGCTTCCTGTGCTCGCTCAGCTGCAAGGCGATATTCTTCGATAATGCTGGGAATTTCTGCTGTTTTAATGGCGCGCGGGACTTCGTAAGGTTCTTTACCTTTGGGCGTGTGAATGCCATCATCGCTCTGAATTTTGATCGCAGAGGGGGCGATCGCCGGATCCCCATTATGAAAACTACTGTGGGAAGCCCGACCACAATGCCAGAGTTGCAGAAAAATCTTACCGCCTTTATCGTGCACAGCTTTGGTGACGAGTTTCCAGCCCTCGACCATTGCATCGGTATAGATGCCGGGGGACTCATTCCAGCCATTCGCTTGGGGGGAAACCGTTGTGGCTTCGCTGATAATTAATCCCGCAGAAGCGCGCTGGGCATAATATTCAGCCATGGTTGCGTTGGGGATACGCTCTTTGCCAGCTCTCCCCCTTGTCATGGGCGCCATGCTGATGCGATTTTCTAGCGGTAACCCTTTGAGGTCAATTTTTTCGAGTAATTTTGGTGAAGCAGTTGCCATAAAAAAATGTCCTTTTACTTTTGACCAATCAGTCAATTATCAACTTTTTAGTATGACAGATTATGCTGAAAAATGCTTTCGACTGAGTATTGGGCGATCGCCGGCTCATCTTCATAATCTGCCTGTACATAAATGGCATAGGCTTCCCGTTCGGTGGCGATCGCCTTTACAAATTCATTTTCATGCCGCAATAGAGATGGCAACTTTTCCTTGTACCTTACGAGCTTCGATGTGACGAATCGCATCAGGCACTTCA
>JBARRZ010000189.1:0-9259 GCA_049644465.1 Limnothrix sp. | reverse complement strand
GAGTAATGCCCTTGCCAAAAATGCTGTTTTTCCTGCTCTAGAGGAAAACTTCGACATACTGGCGCAACTTCTTGAAAATCAGAAATCCCCCAACACATGGCGCGCTTACCAAAAAGATATTCGTGACTTCTTTCGTTTCGCAGCCGATTCGAACGAGCCGACACCAATTCTTGTAGATGCGTTTTTACAGCTTGATCAGACCCAAGCCCTTTCCCTCGTGCTGCGTTACAAAAATGACCTGCGCGATCGCCGCCGTTTAAAAGAAGCCACAATCAATCGTCGTCTCGCTGCACTCAAAGCCTTAACCCGATTAGCCAATCAATTAGGACAATGTCGCTTCACTCTCGATGGTATTAAAGGCGAAAAAGTCGTTCATTATCGCGACACGACAGGTGTGAAACAAAATGTATATAGACAAATCTTAGAAATTCCCGATAGAAATACTATTTCAGGTAAGCGAAACTACGCTATATTAAGGTTGCTTTGGGATAATGCGTTGCGACGAGGTGAACTTGTCCAGATTAATTTAGATGATTTGAATGCAGAATCACGAACTTTGGCAATTTTAGGGAAAGGTAAAGGGACTCAGAAGCAAAAAGTAACTTTATCGCAAGCAACGGTTGCCGCACTTCAAGCTTGGTTATCTGCGCGTCCGGGTAAGAAAGGCAAAGACCAACCGATGTTTATTGCTTTAGATCGCGCGCACCTCGGACACCGAATCACGGGAACGGCAATTTATCAATTAGTGCGAAAAACAGCGAAAGCAGCCGGCATTGAAAAAGTGATGTCACCCCACCGTATTCGGCACTCTGGGATTACGGCGGCTTTAGATGCTACAAAGGGAGATGTCCGTAAGGTGCAAAAGTTTTCGCGTCATGCTGATCTCAATACGTTAATGATTTATGACGACAATCGTAAGAACGTGCAGGGTGAAATTACGGAGATTTTGGCAGATTTGATATAATTTATTTGAGTCTACACTTACGTATATTAATCGGTGCTTTCGGTCAGGGTTAATCAAGGAACTGGCAATTCAAAAATGTTGTCTAATAGATGGATGTGATGTACCGGAGATGACCGAAGCGGTTTTACGAAAGGCTTTGAAAAAATCTTTGTTGGCGATTGTGCCGGAAGTGAGTATTTTCGTCTGCTATTCTGCGGCTTTAGCGATGCCCGGCAGCATGAATAGATCTGTGGTGGTGGCACAAGTTCCTTCGACGCCAATTACACCAACGGCTCAGCCGCAAGTTAGCGATGCGGAAAAGTCTTTGGAACGGGGTTTAACTGCGCTCAATCAGGGTCAGTATGAGGTGGCATTAGGGCATTTTGATCAAGCGATCGCCACCGACCCCAATTTTGTTGAAGCTTACAATAATCGCGGCATTACCTACGGTGAACTCGGACAATTACAAGGGGCGATCGCCGACTTCAACCAAGCCCTAACAATTAACCCAAAGTTTGCAGCGTCTTATTATGCGCGCGGCACAACGTACCACAAACTCGGACAGTCGCAAGCCGCCTACGATAGTTTGACTCAGGCGATCGCCCTTGCACCAGAGTGGGTAGATCCCTACATCAATCGCGGCTTGATTTTGACGAAAGCTGGATTACGCACCGAAGCCTTAAACGATTTCAATCAAGCCTTGTCGCTGAATCCCGATAATATTATTGCCCTCGTTAATCGCTCCGGTCTATTAGTGCGCACCGGAGACTATGAAGGTGCGCTAACCGATTGCAATCATATTTTGAGCCTTAATTCTAATATTGCTGTCGCCTACAATAATCGTGGTTTAGCCCTCGCTGCCCTAGGCAAAAATTCCGAAGCACAACAAGACCTAGAGATGGCGATCGCCCTATTTTCGCAGCAAGGAGACACAGAAGGAGAAAGCAGAGCGATCAAGTTTTTGAACAAACTATTCAAATAAAATTGAACAGTTTTAAAAACAAAAAAGTCACAATTCTGGCTGGCTCCTTCTTTCGATTTCCTTCATCATTGGCAGAGAAAAAGGGATTCCGCAATCTTTCTTAATGTCAAAAAAGCATCAAAGATAGATCGAGATCAAAAATTCTCATTTTTGCAAAGCAATGCTATGAGCTGATTTGACCTGAATAAGTAAAAATAAACTTATTCTTTTTTTACATTTCGTTTTAAATATTAATGCCTAGTGAGACGCTGACTCTAGTAAGTTGAGTTTGAGCTGATTTTCTGTTGCTTGATAGAACTGACGAAAAAGATTGACTTCAAAAAAGCAGGAAAAGTGTCTGTGTAAAGCTTATTTATTTTGCTAAAAACAGTCGCCAAAATATTAGCTCATTATTAATCAATTACCTTCTTTTAAAAATGACTATTCCTTTACTTGAATACAATCCGAGTAGCCAGAACCAACGGGTGAAAGAATTTTTGATTCCTTCAGAAGAAACCCCCAAGCAATTCGACAACGAAATGATGGCATCTAATTCAGATATGGATGCTATTCTCTATTCTGCTTACCGACAGATTTTTAATGAGCAGCAAATTCTTGAAGCAAATCGCCTCAAAAAACAAGAATCTCAACTGAAAAATGGCACGATCACAGTGCGTGATTTCATCAAAGCTCTCATGCTCTCTGGGTCGTTCCGCCAGCGCAATTATGATGTGAGCAACAACTATCGTGTCGTCCAGATGTGCTTCCAGCGAGCACTTGGGCGAAATGTGTACAGTGATCGAGAAAAAATGTCTTGGTCAATTCTTCTGGCAACAAAAGGTCTCAATGGCTTTGTTGATGCTTTGCTGGACTCCGAAGAGTACTTACAAACTTTTGGAGAAGATACTGTTCCTTACCAACGTCGTCGAATCTTGCCGCAGCAGCAATCAGGGGAACTTCCTTTTGCACGAATGCCTCGCTACGGTGAAGATCATCGGGCTGAGTTGGAAGAGTTGGGTTACTTCAAACACGAGAATCCAGATAAGGCTTGGATGGTTACCCCGACTTGGGCTCGTTCGTTCGGCAAGATTGTAACTTTTGCCGGAGCCGGATTCGTTGGCTTGCTCGTTATCGCAACCGCTTTAGCTGCTTTTGAAATTGTCAGTCTATAAATTAGCTCTTTAACTTTTTCTTGATTGATAAAAAGTGACGAAGACATTTGGTGTATATCAAATGTCTTTTTTTTGCAGAAAGTCAATCAGGTTAGAACTATAGTCAAAGCCAATTAGTTTAGACAAAAAAGTCGGGGATTTATGAAATTTCAAGGCAGCAAACTACATTCTTCGGAAAATCCCCGGCTTATGAATTCTCGGCTTTTCTTCCCCTTTAATAAAATTGAACTTAAGATGCTAAATCTGGAAAGGCTTCTCGTACAGACGGGTGTATTAAACGATGATTTTGTACATTGACGCCTTGAGCCAAAAACGTATTTTTTTCGAGTGCAGCTAATCCGTCATTCGCCAGTTGTAAAGCGTAGGGGAGCGTACTGTTATTTAAAGCTTGTGTCGCTGTCCATGGCACAGCCCCCGGCATATTTGGGATACCGACATGGACGACTTCTTCTTCTAGATAAGTCGGTTGACTGTGAGAAGTTGGGCGTAAAGTCTCGATGCAACCGCCTTGATCGACTGCTACATCAATAATGACGGAGCCTGCTTGCATTGTTTTTACGTCGTTACGAGAGACTAAAATCGGGGCGCGTTTACCGGGAATGAGGACTGCGCCGATCACCAAATCTGCTTGCGGCAAAAGGTTTTGAATGGTGGTGGGTGTGCTGTAAAGCAGTTCTACTCGTGAACCAAACAGTGTTTCGAGATAGCTCAGCCGTTCAACATTGATATCGAGAATTTGTACTTGCGCACCAAGACCGATCGCCATCTTTGCTGATTCTGTGCCGACATTACCGCCACCAAGAATCATCACCCGACCTGCGGCTACACCGGGTATACCACCCAAAAGTACGCCTTTGCCGCCTTGCTGTTTTTCGAGATATCGCGCGCCAAATTGCACGGCCAAACGTCCAGCGATAATACTCATTGGAGCGAGCAGGGGCAACTGACCGCGATGGTCTACGACTGTTTCATAGGCGATCGCCGTCGTTCCAGCTTCAATTAAGCGCTCGGTTAATTGACGTTCGGCAGCGAGATGGAGATAGGTGAACAGAATTTGGTCTTTGTATAGAAAATCATATTCGGCAGGTAATGGCTCTTTGACCTTCACAACCATTTGTTGTCGCCAGACTTCGGCTGCACTAGAGGCGATCGCCGCGCCTGCTTGTTTGTATGCTTCATCTAGAAAGCCAGAACCGTAGCCTGCATTCGTCTCGACAAAAACCTGATGCCCAGAACTGACTAAAACTTTCACGCTACTAGGCGTTAAGCCGACCCGGAATTCTTTGTCTTTGATTTCTTTGGGTACGCCGATCTTCATTCCATCACCTTTTCTTGTCACTTCAGTTTAGAAAAAATTGGCGGCGATCGCTTAAAACCCCTTAGCACTATTGAAACTGGGCTTCTGTTTCTCACAAAATCGGCAAAAAGGAAGGTTAGGATAGGAGCAGAAATTGGTGTTGGTATGAAGAAAACACAAGCTGCAAAATTATTTACGATCGCCACTTCACTATTTTGTGTGGTTTTAAATGCTCAGACGCCAGCAAAATCCACGGCACTGACTAGTTTGGCAACACCATCACCCTTGCCGACAGAGCAACTTTCTACCCCAATTCCTCTCCTTGCTCAAGCACAGGATTCCGCCCTCTCCGCTGAAGTAGAAACATTGGTTACCGAGGGTATAACGTTTTTTCTGGAAGGAACAGAAGCAGGGTATAAACAGGCGATCGCCAACTGGCAGTCTGTTGAGTCAGAGGTTTTAGAAGACGGAATAGCCGACGATGCGGCTTTGCTTTATTTATTGTTGGGTCGTGCCCATGATTCCATTGGCCTCAAACAAGCAGCCCTCGCTTATTACGAACAAGCTTTACCCTTTTACCGCGCAGCCGGTGATCTGCTGGGAGAAGCCAGAGTACTCAATAATATTGGCCTTGTTCAAGATGCGTTTGGCAATAAACAAGCAGCGTTGAAATTTTACGAACAGTCTTTGCCACTCTCAGAAACCGTTGGGGATCTGCCAATGCAGGCGACGACCCTCAGCAATATTGGCCTCACTTACGACACACTCGGCGAAAAAGAAAAAGCCTTAGATTTTTACACGCGTTCAGTCACTATTGCGCGGGAACTTGGCGATCGCCGGATCGAAGGAACCCTGCTCAATAATATTGGCTACGCCTACGATGCTCTGGGCGAAAAGGAAAAAGCCTTAGATTTTTATGATCAAGCCTTACCCTTGCTGCGGGCAGTGGGCGATCGCCGGATGGAAGCCACCGTTTTAAGTAATGTCGGTTTGGTGAACGACTCCGTTGGCGATAAACAAAAAGCGCTCGATTTCTATGATCAAGCTTTAGTAATTATTCGCTCTATTGGCGACCCCACAATGGAAGCCACCGTCCTTAATAACATTGGTTTGGTGTACGACTCCCTCGGCGAAAAACAGCAAGCCCTCGATGCTTATCAAAAATCTTTGCCCCTTTCTGAAACCGCTGGCGCGCGTGCCATGGCCGCCACAACGTTAAATAATATGGGCCTTGTCTATGGTTCTCTTGGTGAAAAAGAGCAGGCCATCGAATTTTATGAACGGTCTTTAGAGTTGGCGCGAGCGGTGGGCGATCGCCGCATGGAAGCCACTACGTTAAATAATTTGGGTCTCACCTATTACGAACTTGGTCAACAACACCAAAGCGAAGACTTTTACGTTAAGGCGATCACGTTTTATAACGAATCTCTGACGCTCTCGGAAGCAGTAGGCGATCGCCGGATGACTGCCACAACGCTGAATAATCTTGGTCTGATGTATGCCCTATTTGACGACCAACAGCAGACTTTAGAGGTTTATAATCTCGCGCTGCCAATCATTCGAGACGTGGGCGATCGCCGGATGGAAGCTACCACTCTCAACAACATCGGTTTAACCCATAGTCTGCTCGGCGAAACCGACAAAGCCATTGCTTTCTATAACCAAGCTTTGCCCTTGTCTCAAGCCGTGGGCGATCGCAGCGCAGAAGCGTTGACCTTATTTAATATCGCCACCATCGAGCAAGAACAAAATAATCCTGCTGCCGCGC
The DNA here is from genome assembly GCA_049644465.1 of Limnothrix sp. Classification (GTDB taxonomy): domain Bacteria; phylum Cyanobacteriota; class Cyanobacteriia; order Cyanobacteriales; family MRBY01; genus MRBY01. The sequence goes on along the minus strand of JBARRZ010000189.1, from coordinate 3,118 downwards.
TCAGCACCATGGAACAGGCGATCGCCATTATCGAAGAATTGCGTACCAAAGTCGCCAGCCCCGAATTGCGCCAGAGTTACTTCGCCACCGTGCAAGCCTATTACCAGTTTTATATCGATCTATTGATGGAGCTGCACCAAAAAAATCCCAACCAGAACTACGCCAGACTTGCCTTTGCTGCCAGCGAAAAATCCCGTGCCAGAACTTTATTGGAACTCCTCACCGAAGCCAACGCCAATATAAAAACGGGCATCGACCCCAATCTCCTCGCCGAAGAACAAAGCCTGCTCACTCAACTCAACGCCGCAGAAGGCGATCGCCTCAGCATTTACAACGCCCCCCAAAGCACCCCTGCCATCAAAGCAAAAGCCGACCAAACCCTGTCCCAACTCGTCACCAAATACGAAGCCCTACAAGACAAAATCCGTAACCTCAGCCCCAACTACGCCGCCCTTAAATATCCCCAAACCCTAACCGTCGAACAACTACAACAGACCATTCTTGACGACGAGACAATCCTGCTGCAATACGCCCTAGGCGAAGAGAAAAGTTATCTTTGGGCAATCACTAAAAACGATTTTGCTAGCTACGAATTGCCTTCCCAAAATATTCTCAATCCATTAATTGATCAGGCACGTCAACAAATTACGAACATTAAAGAAGGATTACCCGCACCGCTCCAAGCCAAGAATGACCAAGCTAGAGAAGCCGCATTCCAAGCTATTAGTAAAGAATTACTCGCCCCCGTTGCTGACCAACTGCAAGACAAACGAATCCTTGTGGTCGCTGACGGCAATTTGCATTATTTGCCCTTCAGCGTACTCAGCAGCACCAGCGATTATGCACCGCTCAGTCGTCGCCACGAAATCGTCAATTTACCCTCAGCCTCCACAATCAGCATCCTGCGGGAAAATACAATTCGGCCGATTAGTCCCCAATCATCGCTCGCTGTCTTCGCTGATCCTGTATTCAGCAAAACAGATTGTCGGCTAAACGGTCAGGGGATAGATTGCGCCACACCGGCTCAACCCCAACAAAATCTTGACTTAGACATCAAACCCGGCACAAATTTTGAACTTCCCCCGCCGGTTGAATTACTTGCTTTAAAGCGTGCTGCTAGTAATTTTGATAATGTCAATTGGTCGCGTCTCCCCGGTACACGCACAGAAGCTCAGGGCATTTTAAAGTTATTACCCAACACCACCGAAACGTTACAGGCTTTCGGGTTTGAGGCAAATCGTGATCTATTGATGGGCGATCGCCTCCAAAATTATGATCTTATTCACATTGCGACCCACGGCTTTCTTAATACCACCGAGCCAGAACTGTCCGGCTTAGTACTCTCATTATTCGACGAAGACCAAAACCTACAAAATGGCTTTTTGCGCCTCAATGATGTTTTTAACCTGAAACTCGATGCCGACTTATTAGTGCTTAGTGCCTGCGAAACCGGACTAGGCGAAAACGTGCGAGGAGAAGGTTTAGTCGGTTTGAGCCGCGGCTTTATGTACGCAGGTGTCCCCAGAATCGTGATGAGCCTCTGGCAAGTTAGCGATGCTGCCACCGCCGAATTTATGACACGTTTTTATCAAAATTTACTCACCGAAAAGCTCACTGCCGCCGCCGCCCTCAGAGAAACCCAGCGAGAGATGCGCGAAGAAACCCAATGGACACATCCTTACTATTGGTCTGCCTTCGTTCTGCAAGGCGAATGGAACTAAAATCCACTAGCCATTTCAAAACTATGCTGCGACACTCGCGAAAAGATACCTAATAGTCTCCCATTTCACATCTTTACTGAATCTTTAAAAACTACGTAAGTAGAAATGAGAAGCGATAAAAATACACGAGCTTCACAAAAGAATTTTCTGTTGATTTGCTGAAATATCTGTGAAAGCTAGATGTAGCAACAAAATACGAAAAACACTTTTCACTGACAATTTCGCCTCTGTATTTTTAACATGAAGATTGTGTAAAGAAATCGTCAAGAGTCCCTTCACAGTAAGGGTTCTACTTTTAAATGTACTCATTTTGACGGTTGTCGATTCCAGTTCTGATTCGATATGCTTTATTCAAAGAAGGCGATGTATTTGCCTACAGAGCTTTGATCTTGGTGCTGGCTTTACATTAATTTCTTTCGAGATTCGACATAAATAGCCAATCAGCTAAAAAGTTGATTTCTATCTCCAAACACCTTAGGACATTCACAAATACGATAAATTGATGGAAAAATACTTAAGCCACAACACAATCACAAAAAAGCGAATAGTACTAGGGGCGATCGCCACCTCTGTATTAACAGCTGCTAGCTTGTTTTCTGCCTCCAGCGCGAGTGCTCTCAATCCATTTCAAGGAGCCGCAGTGGACTGCACAGCCGGAACTTTCACCGGGACAGTTGAATGCGAAGGCGTTTATAGTGGCAACGACTCAAACCAAATAGACGAAAACACCGAGTTATTTGATTTGACTGGCTGGAAAGAACTTACAAAAATCAATACAAGTGAGAATATCTCTTCCTACTCCAACGATCTTATTCAGTTCTCAGGCACTGGCAGCGAACTGAAAAATAACATCTCTTGGGCCTTCAAAAGTGGTTTTGATTTATCGATCGCTTCTGAAATTTTCTTCTCCGTCAAAGGTGGCCCCGGTTTTAGTACTTATCTCTGGGATGGCACTAGTACTGGTGGTACTTTTAACACTGCTGGCATTGTTAAAGGAAACGGTAAAGCTGGCCCCGGTTTATCACACCTAAGTGTTTATTATCGCGCCGTTGATCCCGTCGTTCCTCCCGGCCCAACACCTGTACCCACACCCGCAGCAATCTTACCTGTACTCGGTGGTTTGTTTGGCGCAGCATCTCGCCGCAAAAAGTCATCAGAAGAAACTGAGACTGTTTCATAAAGACAATTCTGCTTAGTTAAAAGAGTCAGACGAAATAAGTTGTCGTTTTTAGTAAACTAAGTGTAAAATGCGTATATCAACCTCATTCTTTGATTAAATTGATCATCGAATACTTAGACGGTTCCCTGAGAGCAGATTTCGGGAGCCGTTTTTTTGTTGCAAAGAAGTAGTGAGAGATAGTACATTCATCAACTCTTAAATAACCAGAGTTTATTTG
>JBARRZ010000188.1:0-3993 GCA_049644465.1 Limnothrix sp. | reverse complement strand
AAGCTAGACAAAGCTTAGAACGTTTCGGAGAAGCTACGAACGTCGAATTAGTACGAACACTCTCGCGCTCCACACCCCAAGAAATAAGCAACTTTATCACCACAGCAAGCACTCTTCCCAATGACGAATTAGCAAATCACCCAAGTACAAAACAATTCCGACGCTATATTGACCAAAGCACAGCGGATCTAGACATTACTAAAATCAAAATCTTCGAGCCTTCTGGACGTACTGTTTTTTCGACAGATCCCCAACAAATTGGCGAAGACAAATCAAATTACACAGGATTTCAAGCCGCTATTCAAGATCAGATTTTTTCGTCACTTGAAAATCATGATCCCTTTTTGATCTTGAGAAGTAGAAATAATGACCAAAGAACTCTATATTCAAGCTATATCCCGATTTACAATAATGAATTATCTTCAATAGAAACTAATCAAAAAGAACCAATTGGCGTAATTGAAATATATCGTGATGTCACGTCGATGGCGCAATCCACTATTCGTTCAGAACGTTGGATTTTTGCTAGTATCTTCATTAGTTTTTTGCTGTTATATGCCGCACTGTTAATAATAGTTAATCGCGCCAATACTGTCTTAACTGCAAAAAAAGAAGAACTAGAAGATCGAAATAAACAAATTCAACAGCAAACCAACGAATTGCAAAGTACTTTACATCAGTTGCAAACAACCCAAACTCAACTGATTCAACAAGAAAAGATGTCTGGGCTAGGACGAATGGTAGCAGGTATTTCCCACGAGCTGAATAATCCGATTACTTTTGTGCAGGGAAACATCGAACATACATATACTTCTATGCAAGATCTGCTTGGGTTATTGCATTTGTATCAACAGGAATATCCCAACCCTTCTGTTGAAATACAATCGAAGAATGAAGATATTGATTTAGATTTTGTGGCAGTCGATTTACCGCGTTGTCTCCAGTCGATGAAAACCGGAACAGCTCGGATTAAAGATATTGTTTTGGCATTGCGTATTTTTTCGCGTTTAGATGAAGCGGGAATTAAACTGATTGATCTTAATCAAAGTTTTGCGAATGTTTGGAGTTTGCTTAATTATCGTCTATTGGCATTCGATATTTGTGTGATTGAAAAAATGGAAACGCTGCCGATGATTGAATGTGATGCAGCGGGGATTAACCAAGTTTTATTTCATATTATTAGCAATGCGATCGATGCTTTGGAAACATCAAATGTTGCTGATAAGCAAATTACTATTTACACGGAACAGTTTGATGAAAATTCAATCTGGATCAGGATAAAAAATAACGGTAAAAAAATAGACAAAGAAACAATCGACTATATTTTTGATCCATTTTTTACAACAAAAAGTGTTGGTCAGGGTACAGGCATGGGCTTAACACTTGCTTATCAAATTGTGAGTAAGCATCATGGCGATTTGTCAGTGGCATCGACAGACGAATTTACTGAATTTACGATTAAGTTACCGATTAAGATCCGACGGGCTGCGCAGAGCCAGTTTGCGTCAGCATAATGCGGAGGCGATCGCCGGGAGATGACGCGGGGAAGGGGTGAGTGGGCGACGGGGAGATTTTATGGCACAAGGTTTCGGCTGAAAATAAAATTTGTCTCATCCTATCTTTCTGTCTTCGTGTCCCCTTGTCTCCGTGTCTCCGTGTCCTCGATTAGGTCAACATAATACGGAGGCGATCGCCGGGAGATGACGCGGGGAAGGGGAGAGCGGGCGACGGGGAGATTTTATGGCACAAGTTTTTGGCTGAAAATAAAATTTGTCTCATCCTATCTTTCTGTCTTCGTGTCCCCTTGTCTCCGTGTCTCCGTGTCTCCGTGTCCTCAATTAGGTCAACATAATACGGAGGCGATCGCCTGCTTTTATTTCCCCAACTCCCAGCGGTACGACAGCGAGCGTATCGGTTTGGGCGAGGTTGATCAGGTTCGCGGAACTATGACCGCCACCGGCTAATTGAAACTCGAAACCTTGTGCTGTTGTGATGAGATTTCCCCAAAGATAGGCTTCTCTTTTGCCTGCGCCTTTGATGGTTTGTTGAGCGGTTGCCCAGAGAAATTGCGGCGTAATGTTTTGCGTTTGGCCCGATAGTTTTTTGAGCGCAGGCTGCACAAATCGCCAGCAACTGACCAGTGCGGAAACGGGATTACCGGGAATACCGAAATAAAGTTTGTTGTTCGGGAATTTCGCGACGGTGAGCGGTTTACCGGGACGAATCGCGACTTTGCGGATTAGGATTTCCCCGCCTAATTCTGCTAATAGTTTTTCGACAAAATCGTACTCGCCAACAGAAACGCCGCCTGTGGACATGACAATATCGGCTTGGGCGAGGGCTTGTTTCATGGTTTGCTTTAGCTGCTCTGGTTCGTCGGGGACGATGCCGAAGGACTGGGGAATGGCGTTTTGGGCGATCGCAAAAGCGGTGAGCGCATAGCGATTAGAATCAACAATTTGGCCGGGTTGTAAGGTTTGGTCGGGCGATCGCAGCTCGTCTCCGGTAGAAAAAATAGCGACTTTAGGACGACGATACACGGCAAATTCGGTACATTGGCAAGCGGCTAAAACGGCTAAATCGGCAGCTTTCAAAACCATGCCAGCAGTGAGTAAGGGTTGTCCGGCTCGGTAATAATCTCCCTGCGATCGCACAAATTGTTGGGGGCGGGGGTTTTCTAAAATTTTGACCGTATCGTCAAAGCGTTCGGTGTCCTCTTGCATGACCACGGTGTCAGCTCCGGACGGCATCATTGCTCCGGTGAAAATTCTGGCGGCTTGTCCTGTTTTGATGGTTTGTGTTGGCACAGCACCGGCGGCGATCGCCTCGACAACTTTTAATTTGACGGGCTGCTCACGCAAGTCGGCAGCACGGATCGCATAGCCATCCATCGCCGAATTATCCCAGTGGGGCACGTCTAATTTGCCAGCCACAGTCTCGGCTAAAACGCGATTTTGAGCGGCTGCGAGTGTAATATTCTCGGTTTCTGTCAGGGGGGCGATCGCCTGCAAAATTATTTGTTCAGCCTCATTAACCGGAATCATGGCGCGACACTCCCATATAGCAAGCAAATATTGTAGCGAGTTTCATCCGTTATAAATTCTCGTTTTCTTCGTCTAATGGCTCTGGTTCAATACCTTGCGGCGATCGCCCGGCATCATAAAATCGCTTCCATTCTGTCGAACTGCGAATGGCTAGCCACAGTAAAATCATCGCAATAATGCCTCCTTCTTGCGGCGACCGAAACGCAAATAACACCAACGCAACACAAAGAATATCTTCCACAAAAGACCACCAAATCGGCAGCCCGCGCAAGCGAAAAAACCAACCCGTCAGCACCAATTTAAAAACGAAGGCAATGAGGCCACCCAAAACACCAATCACCCACAGTGGCCGGAATTCGATCAACAGCACTTGGGCCACAGTCAAACTCAGAATTACGCCAGCCAACGGACTAAAAACCAGCTCCACCACTTGTAGAACCCGTTGACCCAGCAACTGTTTAGAGCCGAACAATTCGAACAACGCCCAAATCGTGAAAATAGACACTAAAACTTGTGGTGGTAACCAACCGATCAAGGGTAAATTTGCCACCAACTGATCGCCATAAAGCAACAAAATAACCAACAGCGGTAGACCAATCCTCATGCCTGCCGCCACCGATGCGGATAACACCGCCAAAAAGCCAATAATCATAAAAATCAGGGCAAAATCGCCACTGGATGCTGAAAATCCCTGTGCTTTTAGTGTATCGTTTGCTATTTCAAAATGATTGTCCCGTCTGGCGATCGCCCGAAAAAAAAGCCCAGATATTAAATTTATCTGAGCCGAATTTTATCTATTTATTTTTACTTATTTTGTAAATCTCGTTGGCTGAAATTACAGAGAACGACAGAGCACAGCGCGGTAATGCACATCTCCTTCTCTCAGCTTGGCGATCGCCTCATTGATTTGCTCAAAACTAAACTTTTCAATCACAGGTTTAATATCGTG
>JBARRZ010000187.1:0-4870 GCA_049644465.1 Limnothrix sp. | reverse complement strand
CGATAGACCCTCCTACTTTATGCTTAGACCCGAAAATATCAGGCGCAATAAATTAAATTAAAACTTGAGCCATCAACTCAAACTACGGACAGCCCTAAACCGCAACCGCTTCTTGCTGCGCAGTAATGTACTCATAACTTTGGCGCATCTTAAGACCCACCAAAACTTGGAACAAACCAGTACCGTTATCAGAACCTGGATAGTCCTTGTGCTTGAGCAGTAGCTCAGTCATCTCACCGTAGTATTTTGTCCCAGTCTTACTGAGGTGACTTTCGATGTAGATCATCTCTTCGAGGTTATCGAACTTGCCATCTACTTCAAGGATAGAGACCTCGTTGCCGAAGTAGCTATCGGGGCCGTAGTACATCTTGATACCAGGGTAGTTACAAGTGAGCTTACGACCACAAGGACGCCAATCAATTGTCGAACCTTCATCAAAGAGATATGCGGGTTGGAATCCTTCAATACCTTCCTTCTGAACAAGGCGAACGCGGAGATACTTGCCTTCTTTATCTTCTACCAACTCAGTCGGGAATACCTGAATTACAACATCTGCAAATTCACGCTGTGGCTCGATGTAAGCCGAAAAATCTGGTTTACGCGAATTAATAGAAGCAAGAACATCTTCGTAAGTATGGCCACGCTCAGCCATGTCACGCTGGATCTTCCACTGGATTTTTACTTCATCACTAATATCGAGATATACACCGAAATCAATAAGCTCACGGACACGCTCATCATAGAGAGGGTGTAGACCTTCAATCACAATTACTTTGTTCGGCTCAACGCGTTCTGGAGGATCAAGTTCACCAGTCTCGTGATTGTAAATGGGCTTGTCGATCGCCTTACCATTTTTAAGATCGCGGATCTGCTCTGCCATCAAGTCAAAATTATTCGCCTTCGGATTTAACGCTGTGACACCAGCAACCTTACGACCTTTGCGATCAAGGCTATGGTAGTCATCTAAGCAAATTACCGTCATGAACTCTTCGCCGAACAGATCGATAAGACGGCGTAAAAAAGTTGATTTTCCGCAACCGGAATCTCCGGCAACACCAATAATGACTACACGGTCTGTCTGACTGGCCATAAATTTCCTCTGGGTCTGCAAATTTGCTTTTTAAATTTATACTTTATTCATAAGGGAACAGTAACTTAGAGACTCAAGAACGATTCTTAAAGTTCTTAGATTAGGTTACGGAACAGTTCCCCTCAGATCGTGAGAATGGTCACTACGATTGGACGATTTCACAAGAGTTTTTTCAAAATTTGCCGCTTATTATACAACGGCACTAACATTTAACCATGGTGGTTGCTCCTAAGCTAGAACTACGAGGAATTTTATTTCATTAGATACAGAACGTAAGACGACTAAGGAGTTCAAAGTTATTTTGTAAAAGTATGCTGAAAAAAAGCACCTTACTTTACCGGATCTGTTGAGTCGAAAGTGGTAAATCTATGCATAGCAGAGTTACGTTTTTCTTTTTAGGGGTTTGTGGGTATTGGTTATGAATGTTGAGCAGACTTTTCATTTGATTGATTCTCTTTTACCTTATGAGATCTGTTCTTATCATCAAATTTTGCCGTTGGCTGTGCAAGGGGAATCGTTGATTTTGGGCATGGTGGATCCCAAAAATATTTCGGTTTTGGACTATGTTCGGCCCATCTTGAAGTCAAAAAACTATTTCATCAAGCGTCGTACTTTAGAAACGAAGTTACATGCAGAGGTTTTAGCGAAGTACAAGGAATACCAAAAGCGTCAGCATGCGGATGAGGAGGGTGAGGATGACTCGATTCCAACGCTGATTTTTGGTCATGAGTCTTTGAAGGCGAATGATTCTGTACTAAAGAATGAATCGGCAGCGGCGATGCTTGAGTCTGAGCGGCAAAAGGTTCAGCCACCAACGTCGAATATTCAACCTTTGGAGGTGAAAAATCGTTATGGATCGTCTCCGGCGGCGATGTTGGCGCAGTTGCCACCGCATGAGTTGATCTTGGAATTATTTGGGCGATCGCTGCGTCAGAATGTTACTCAGCTTTTATTGGAACGTCAGCAAACAAACGGGCGAATTATTTGGAGTCGGAGTGGGCGATCGCAGGTTTTGTTAGATCGTGTTCCCTTACCGCTGTTTCAGGGACTGATTCATGAGTTGAAACGGTTGACTAATTTTCCGGTACGTCCTGTGGATAAGCCGAGAAAGGTGGAAATGCTCCGACTTTATGAAAATAAGCCGTTGTTGTTGCGTTTACGGTTTGTGCCGGGGCAGTCTGGTGAGCAGGCAGCGATTCAGCTCTTTCGGGGGCCGTTGTTGAAAAAATATCAAAAGTCTCAGATGGCGAAGTTGAGCCAAGAGATTACACAGATCACGACTGTATTAGACCAAAAGCTACAGCAGGCTGAGGCTCGTGCTCAGATCAATCCTGAGAAAATTAAGGCTTTGGCGGATTTGCAGCAGTCTTTTGCGCAGATGGATCGCAATATCGAGAAAATTAAGGCAACGCAGGTGAAATGGTAAGTAAGGTTCAACGAGCAAAGACAAATAAAAGAGGCGATCGCCCCAAACTCAAACTAACGAAACGGCGGAGAATACAACAATCCACCATCCACCCACAAGTTATTCAAGCCCCGATCCAAATCATAAGGCTCCCCTAAATTCCGCTCATAAATTTCACCATAATTACCAACATGCTCAATGATGCGAACAGCAAAATCATTGGGTAACCCCATGTCCTCACCCAGTTGCCCTTCTACCCCCAAAAAGCGACGAATCCGAGGATCCTCTGAGGCCAAAAACTGAGGTAAATTTGTTGAGGTAATGCCGAATTCTTCAGCCTGGATAATCGCGTAGACCACCCATTTCACTGTGTCAAACCAAGGAGAATCATCGTTTTTGACGACTGGCGCAAGGGGTTCTTTAGACAGCACATCTGGCAAAAGAACATGCTGACTCGGTTCAGACATTGCCGCTCGTTGAATGACTAATTGAGAACGATCAGAAGTAGCGCCGACACAAGCGCCTTGGTCGTAAGCTTCGTACATCGCTTCGGCATCGTCAAACAAAACAAGATCATAGGGAATATCTTGTTGTCGCATATGGTCTGCCAGATTGAGTTCTGTGGTCGTGCCTGATTGAACACAAATAGCTTGATTTGTTAAGTCCTTGATATTTTCTATACCGCTCGCTTTAGTGACCAAAATTCCTTGGCCGTCATAAAACAAAATTGGGGCAAATTCGAGACCGACAAAAGTATCACGACTAATCGTCCAAGTGGTGTTACGACTGAGCAAATCGACTTCTTCTTTTTGAACAGCTTCGAGGCGCTCTTGGGCACTCAAATTACGGAATTCTACAGCGTCAGGATCATCAAATAAAGCGGCGGCAACGGCTCGGCAAAAATCGACGTCCATGCCTGAATATTGAGCATTTTCGTCGATAAAGCTAAAGCCAGCTAATTGTCCGTTTACACCGCAGGTAATGCTGCCTTTTTCTTGGACAAGCTTTAATTTACTTGCGTTTTCACTGATATCTAGGTCAGAATCTGCAGCATCAATCATCTCGCCAGCATTGCAACTCGCAAGGCCAACGAGTGTGCAGGCGATCGCCGTTATGAAACTATGCTGTTTCGACCAATAATTCATCTTTCAAGGTTAAATGACTTGAATACTCCGTAATTATACGCACGGACGAAAAGATGGACAGCACCTATTCGACGCAAACACTGACTAGCTCTGAGGGAGTCAGTGTTTGACGGTGTTTTAAGTTTTAAGATGGGCGATACTGGACTTGAACCAGTGACGTCCTGCTTGTAAGGCAGGCGCTCTACCACTGAGCTAATCGCCCTTAAGGCTTAACTAATCTAGCAAGCTTTTGTGGATTATGCAATAGGTTTCGAAAAAAATTTGTGCAAATTTAAGGGTGGCGACGAGAGGCTTTTTTGGGTCGGCGAGAACGGCTTTTTCTAGAGCCTTGTTTCGTGTTTGGTTGAATGTTGAGTGCTTTTTGATAAATGCGTTCGTTGACTTGGACAGATTGCTCTAAATCGACCATCGGCTCTGGGTAAGTTTCCCCTAAAAGGATGTTGTGGCGATCGCCCAGTTCACTGTCAGAGAGAAGCCAAGGCTGATGAATTGGTGCGCCCAGAATTGCCTGTAGCTCCGGAATCCAGTGACGAACATAATCCCCCTGCGGATCGTAATCTTTAGCTTGTTTGGGGATATTGAAATAGCGAAAACCCCGCGCATCGTTGCCAACACCTGCTGTGTAATTCCAGTTGCCCCAATTGCTACACACGTCATAATCGATGAGCTGCGACTCAAACCACGACGCGCCCAGCCGCCAATCTAGACCGAGATTTTTAGTGAGAAAACTGCCCACATTTTGACGACCACGATTGGACATAAAACCTGTGGCCAAAAGTTCTCGCATATTGGCATCCACAAAAGGAATCCCTGTTTGTCCGGTGCGCCATTTTTCGAACGCGGTTTGGTCTTGTCGCCACGGAATTTCAACGCCTTGTAAGCCTGCTGGCCGGAAAATCTTGTTGCCGTGTTTAGCACTGATCCACCGAAAATAATCTCGCCAAAGTAGTTCAAAAATAAGCCAGTAGGTAGAAGTATTGGCGGTGCGCTTAGCTTCGTATTCAGCGACTTGGGCAGCAATATATCGCGCGGATAGGCAACCGTGAGCGAGCCAAGGCGAAAATTTGGAGGAGTAATCTGCACCTAATAAGCCGTTGCGGGTTTCTTTGTAGTTTTTGAGGCGATCGCCTTGCCAAAAATAGTCATCTAAACGTTTCAAACCAGCTGTCTCACCACCGACAAAGCTTAAAACACTGCGGCGATCGCCCTGTACTTTTTGTCGCCCCAAAC
>JBARRZ010000186.1:0-16734 GCA_049644465.1 Limnothrix sp. | reverse complement strand
CGGATTATTACGTGCAATTGAGCGATTTACGCCAGAGCGAGGTAACGCTTTTAGCTCCTTCGCTAGTCCCTATATACGCGGTGAAATACAACATTATTTACGCGATAAAAGTTCCACTGTACGTATTCCCAGACGCCTAATACAATTACGCCAGCAATCGAACAGATTTATCAGAGACTTTCGTCGAGACTATCAGCGTCAACCAAAACCTGAGGAAATTGCGCAGCACTTAGATATTAGCCTCGCTGAATGGCAGGATCTCAACCTCGCTTACCGTAACCGTGATCCGATTAGTCTAGACATCTCTGTGTCGCCCGATAACAACGAATCTACTTGCTTAGGGGATCTTGTCCCAGACCCTCAGTACAAGAGCTTTCAGCTTGCTTTTGAAGACCAAATGCGCTTGCAGCAGAGCTTGGCGCAATTAGAGGAAAAAACACGTAAAGTGATTGAATTTGTTTTCCTTCAAGATTTAACTCAAAAAGAAGCTGCCGAAATTATGGGAATTAGTGTGATCACTGTTTCTCGACGAGTCAAAAAAGGCCTAAGTTCCCTCAAAAAAATCATGGGGAGTAGTGATATCGATTAGTAAAAAAATGACTTGCTAATCAAAACTATAAACTTCCTAGTAAAGAGAAAACCTTTCTTCGCATACACAAACGTCATGAAAAAGTCGGCTATTTAGCGTAAGTTTTTAATTACAATCTGACGTTATTTAAAGATGCGCGAGGTGTAAACTCGTTGAGTGATTTCAGCTTTTCATAACACTCTTTTTCTGCTGCGCTAGGATTCTTCGGCACAACAATTTCAATTTTAACAATCTGATCGGTGCGATCGCCTTTCGGTGTGGCCCAGCCTTTTTTACGAAGTCGCAGTGATTGTCCAGTTTTGATACCTGCCGGAATTTTCATTGTCACCGAACCATCCGGAGTCGGTACTTCAATAGACGCCCCCAAAACAGCCTCATCAGGCGAAATAGGCAACGTACAAATTAGATTGTTGTCATCATCAAGCTGGAAAAAATTGTGTGGTTGTAAATTTACAATCAAATATAAGTCGCCACGCTTGCCGCTGACTGCACTGGGCGATCCCTTACCCTTAACACGAATTTTTTTGCCGGTCGTGACACCTGCCGGAATTTTGACATTGATTGTTTCCGACCCGAGGCTAAGCCGTTTTTCGACACCACGAAATCCTTCTGAGAAGGTTAATTGAATGGCTGCTTCTCGATTAGCCCCTTTAGCTTCTCTTGTCGTGCGCGTGTTGTTGTCAAACCCTGTGTTGAAACCAAAGTCACTATATTGCTGACTGCTGGAACTCGCGCCACCTCGACCAAGTAGTTCACTAATAAATTCATCAAAGCTGCCGAAGTTACCGAAATCAAAATTATTGAAGTCAACGTTAACACCAGCACCACTCCCACTGTAGGGATTACTGCCGGTTGTAGAAGCCTGTTGCCAATACTGGCCATACTGATCGTATTTAGTGCGCTTCTCTTTGTCAGATAAAACTTCGTAGGCTTCGCTAATTTCTTTGAATTTTTCTTCTGCTACTGTGTCGCCGGGGTTGCGGTCTGGGTGATATTTGAGGGCGAGTTTACGGAATGTTTTCTTAATCTCGTCGGCAGATGCGCTTTTACTCACTCCAAGGATGGAATAGTAGTCTTTAAAATCTGTTGCCGCCATCGAAATCAAGCCTCTTTATAGAAGTCGTTTTGTGCTTATTTTCAGAATAACAAATCTCTTGGGTAAACTGAGGCGGGATGTCCGTACTTTTTGATTGGTCGGCGATATCTAAAGAGATTTCTGGATTGGAACAATGGCGGCATTATTAATTTGTGTGATGGCTGCTGAGATTGTTACTGAGGATACGGGCAGCTTCTGTCGCGGCATCTCGAAAGGGTAGTAGGACAAGGGCTGCGTCAGCGTTCTACAAAATGAGAATATCTTGTACAGTATGGCTAATGAGGCCAATTTGGCCTTGATAATGGTGGTGCTGGAGATTGTTTAGTAGTTTGAGGCAACTGTCTTGGCCGGGAAGGGTACTGATAATCCACTGGGCCTGTTTCATTGGTAATACGGCGAGAAATTCCGGGTCTTCGGCATCGCCATAAAATATAGTGATTCCTTGCGATCGCCAAAAATTCACGAGTTTCGGATCGAAATCTACGCCCAAAACGTGAATGCTGAATCGTTGCAGATCTTGAGTGAGTGTCCTGCCATATCGTCCTAAGCCACAAACGATGACGTCTAAATGATCGAATTTGGTGGAATCGAGGCGAGCTTCTTTGTGGGAAATAGGGCGTTTAACCCAGTTGAGCCGTAGGGACAGGTACTGATAAATACGGCTGGATCGCAAAATCATGTAAGCAGACAGCCCAATCGCAATTAAACTGACAAGGGTAATTAAACCGCCAATTTCGCTAGGGATGTGTCCGAGACTAAATGCCGAAGTTTACTAATACCCGTAAAAGTTGCGACCGATCCTACTGCATTAATTTCGTTCGGTTCGAGCTTTAGGCCAACAACACAAAGCAGTAAAGCAATCCCGAATTCGGCTAAATGTGCGACGCTTTCCGCGCGTTGACAATCTCGAATCCGGCTGGGCCAATACAAAATACCCATTGCAATAAATGCCATAATCAGAGGCTGTCGCAGCCACACTGGCTAAAATACTGGCGATCGCCGAAATGACAGCAATTTCAGCAAATGCATTCGCGAAATGAAACATAGATTTACGGTGCGGATGATCATGCAGGCATGGATAAATTGTGGCACAGTTGTGATGCACGCTATTCAAACAGTAAACATCGAAAAATAGTCTGATTATTTGATGTCAAAAAGCCGCAAAAAAGAGCGATTACGGCAGCAAAATCTTTGCACTCAAAATCATTCGCCAATCACCTAAAACTATGGCTAAAAAGAAAGCAATAGATCAAGCAATTCTCAACGGATTAAAAGCGTCCTTCTACTTTCTGTTGGTTTCACTCTTGATGCGTTATGGCATTTTGCTGAGTATCTTTTTCGCTGCTGTTGGTGGGTTTACTGTTGGCTTTATTCTGCGTTGGTGGAAAAGCACAGAGCCTGATCGGCCGAAACGAAATCCTTTGAAAAGGCTAAAAAAATTACGGCACACACGTCAATATCCCGGACTGTCAGACATCTCTTCCCATACCAGCAAAAAAGGCTCTTTAGCTAATAAACAAAACCCCCCAGAAACGTCTCTGGGGGATCAATAAACGGACTTGTTTTTGATCAATTTCATCCGTTAGAAAATTAATATTTTTTCAACAGAAGCTTTCATTGCAAAACTTAAATTGCGCCCATGTTAGCCAAACCCAAAATCGCGCCGACTCCGAGTAGGTGACCAAAACTTGTTGTTGCGAGTAGTGCGGGTAGACCCATGCCACCAAACATCTCAGGCATTGGCAGAGAAGGGCCTTCGGAAGGATTTTTCATTGTTGCTTTGCCAAGGGCGATCGCCAAGACATTACAAATAATCATTACAACGGCAACTTTAGGGCTCCACGACATAGTGGAGGGTACAGCAGCAATGAGGGAAAGAGCTAAGGACATAAATAAGACTCCAAAAAATCGATTAAACTGATAAATTTTTGATTGTTATACCGTATCGTCCCCAGTTTTGCTCAAATGCGAGCGACTGCCTGCTTTCCGTTGCAATACTTAGTAAAAACATGAAGTTTCATTAAGCAGCAGCTTTAACCAATGTTAATTCGATTTCGTTTTCCTCTGGTTGGGCGATCGCCGCCGCGATACCGGGGCCAAAAAAACGTTCGATCTTCTCCCGACGCTTTTCCCATTCCTCCAGAGAAAACAACGGCGAGTAAAATTCGAGAATCAGCGCATACTGACCATCATGAGACTCCTCACGAATATGATGTAAATTGGGACGCTCCTCATCCGTCGGACTTAGACCAAAACGCTCCAAAGAATCATCCAAGTGACAATCCTGACCATAACGATAACGCGTCACATCCTTACGAATTTGTTGCTGCGTTTCCGTCGCACTAGTTTCTCGTAGGGCCTCAACCTCATCCGACAAAGGTTGACTATAGGGAGTCGGCTTAATTTCTGCCGCCTTTAACGCCAAGCCACCCAGCAAAATCGGAATACCATAAAACATGCCCGCCAAATTCAGCGTTGCATTCCCAAAGCCATAAGCCGTAAAACCAATCACCGAGAGAATTCCCCCGACGACCAAACCAACACTACCAAGTGAAATCTTACCGAACATTCAACTTACCCACCAATCGCGTCAGAACTGTTACCAATCTTAACACGAGCATCCTTAGGTAATTGGCAAACTGTAGCCACTATCAGGCGTTGAAGGATCCGTAATCGTTGCCACTAGTGTCTCAATCACAGCTTTCGCTTCCTTGCCCCCAGACACAATAGTCCGATGCGCCAAAACAAAAGGAGCCAGATATTTAATATCGTCAGTTGTAATAAATTCTCGATCCGCAAGAAAAGCATAGGCTTGAGCTGCCCGTTGCAAAGCCACCGTTCCCCTCGGACTCACCCCGAGAATAATACCTTCATAATCACGTGATTTTTGAGCAATTTTGACAATATATTCTTGAATCGACTTTTCGACACGAATTTCCCTTACCTGATCCTGTAGCGCCCGAACCTCATCCAAATCGATACAAGGAGCCAACTCATCCGGCGAAATGCGCGATTGATGCATTTGCAACATGTCCACTTCTTCTGAAAAGCCCGGATAACCCAAACTTAGAGAAATCATGAAGCGATCCATCTGAGCTTCCGGTAATGGAAAAGTGCCCTGATATTCCACAGGATTTTGAGTTGCAACTACAAAAAATGGCTTCGGTACCTTGCGCGCTTCTCCATCTACTGTGACTTGTTGTTCTTCCATCACTTCTAACAAAGCTGACTGAGTTCGCGGCGTTGCTCGGTTAATCTCATCAGCTAGCAGCACATTGGCAAAAACAGGCCCTGACAAAAATTCAAATTCGCGACTATTCGGATTCCAAATGTTTGTCCCCGTAACGTCGCTGGGCAATAGGTCTGGAGTGCACTGAATCCGTTGAAATTTGCCGTTAACAGATCGCGCAATTGATTTGGCTAAGAGCGTTTTACCCACACCGGGCACGTCTTCAAGGAGAACATGACCACCGCTGAGCATTGCCACAAGAACAAGTCGGATCGTTTCTTCTTTACCAACGATAGTTTTAGAGAGATTATCCGTCAGATCGCGAATACGTTCTTTCATTAGGAATTAGTTTTGTTTGAGTAATATTTGAGCTTGCTCGCAGTCTCGACGAATTTGCGCTTGTAGGGCATCGATAGATGCAAATTTTTGTTCAGGTCGAAGATAGTGCAGTAACTTGAGAGCGAGGGTTTCACCATACAGATTGTTGTCGAAATCAAACAGATAGACTTCGATTGTGGGGTTGTTGGCACTTGGATCAACGGTTGGGCGACATCCAATATTTAGTATGCCCCATTGGTCTTCTTTCGAGCTTGCCCCTAAAACTTCTACAGCGTAGACGCCGTATTTCGGTAAAAATTTTGTGCTGGCCAAATCCAAGTTCGCGGTGGGAAAACCAATGGTACGACCGAGCTGCTGTCCTTTGACGACTGTGCCTTGGAGAGAAAAGGGACGACCTAGTAATTTGTTGGCCTGCTGTAATTGGCCTGCTGTCAGGGCTTCACGAATAGCTGAGCTACTAATTCTCTCGTTATTAGCTTGGTATAGCGGCGCAATCTGGACATCAACGCCATGATAGGCGGCGATCGCCTGAAGATCTGCGGCTGTACCACTGCGATCGCGTCCAAAACAGAAATCTAGGCCAATACTAATCGTTTTGGTTTGTAATTGCTGGATGAGGATTTGCGTCACAAATTCTTTCGGCGTTAATGAGGCTAATTCTCGGTCAAAAGGCAATAACACTAATTGCTCGACACCGAGTGCTTCCAAAGCTTGAATCTTTTCTGGCAAAGGCGTTAACAGTCGTTTAGCGTTACCAGAGAAAAATTCGCGGGGATGTGGATCGAAAGTGACTACGGTTGGACAGGGAATCTTGTCAAATTTTGGTGTGCCTCCAATAATTGCCATGGATGGCGATCGCCTACTATAAGCGACAGCCGGCAAAATCACTTGCTGATGGCCCAAATGAACACCATCAAAATTACCCAAAGCAATACAAGTGGGCGTTAACGCTTCAATTGTCGATGATACTACCCGCACGCTTTACAGTCCGCAACATTTGATCGTATTTTATACCGAATCAAACCGATAGTTTCTGAGAGGACTCCGAATCCGAACTATTGCTCACTTCTGGTGGATTCAAAACGATTGACAGACCTTCCCTTGCGAGGATAGTGTTAGAAAATTCTGAAGCAGCTTCCTCAGCAATCTTGTCGAGAAAATCGTCATTATGTAGCGGGTCGTGGTGAAAAATAACGAGCTGTTTAGCATTTGCCGCTTTTGCAACCTTTACTGCTTCCTGCCAAGTGCTATGGCCCCAGCCGACTTTACTCGCCTTCGGATCATGGTACTCATTGTCCGTATAGGCTGCATCGATAACGACAACATCTGCGTTATCAGCTAACTTTAATACTTGGTCGTCAATCCGGTCTGGATAATGCTCTGTATCAGTGATGTAAGCCGCCGAAATGCCACGCCAGTTGATGCGATAACCAACGGCTTCACCCGGATGATTGAGTTTGGCATTTTCGATTACGACATCACCAATTTCTAGGACTTCACCCACTTCTAAGGAGAAAAACTTTAAATTGGCTTGCATAATCTGCAAGGGAACAGGGAAGTTGGGGTGCAACATCTGATCATGCAACCGCTGCTTGATAGTTGCGCCATTAGGAGCGACAACTCCATAAATATTGAATTTATTGACAGGGACGAAAGCTGGGACAAAGAAGGGAAAGCCTTGAATGTGATCCCAGTGAGAGTGGGTAAAAAACATATGGGCTTCGACGGGCAACTGCGACATCAAAGATTGTCCTAAAACCCTCAGGCCTGTACCACCATCGAAAATAAGTCGCTCATTACCTGCAACTATCTCTATACAAGGGGTATTGCCGCCGTAGCGTACGGTTTCTGCACCCGGGCAAGGAATACTACCACGCACTCCCCAGAAATTAATTTTGAATTGTTGCTTCAAATCGGACATGGATTAGTTGACCGCAGGATCGTTGCTTATGGTTTTCGAGTCTAGCGTAAATTTTTTTTGCAATTGTTAGGCAAGCTTAAGCTTTTGGCCTATGGCAACGGACTTGGTAGATGGTAGATGAGCGTCGGTTCAATCAGACTTATGTTTGAAATGATACACCACATCTAATAGGCTTTCAGGGAGATTTGCTTTAATACCCTAGATTTTTCTCGCTGCTATCTCAACGTGCCTGCACGCAAGGTGACTTTATTATTTGCACTGTCTTCTTAGGCTAACAATTTATTGGGCTTGTTTCTCCATTTTAATCACTTAACTTACGTGATCCCAATCACTTTTAAGTATCTGTAACTAAGTGAGATTTCGAAGGGCATTGATTTGAGCGGCACATTGTTCGGTAACGAGGTTGAGAGCTTCTTTTTTGACAACGGTGGGAGGGGCGATCGCCTGACCGATGCGCACAGTCAAAGCAGCCGGACGCGGCAGGCTACTACCTGATCGAAAAATATTTTCTGAACCACTAATACTGATGGGCAACAGCGGCACTTGAGCTTTAGCCGCAATCAAGGCAGCGCCGGGTTTTGGTGAAGTAACGCGACCATCGGGAGTCCGAGTCCCCTGAAGAAAAATACCGACCGCCCAGCCATCCTTTCATGCATCTAGAGCCGCTCGGATGGCTCGGCGATCGCCAGCCCCTCTTTTCACCGGATAAGCCCCATAAGTTCGAATGACCTGCTTTAAAATCGGGACAGAGAAAAGTTCTTCCTTCGCCATAAATGCGACAGGCCGACCAACACAAGCCGATAAAATAGGCGGATCAAAATAGCTTGCATGATTACTAACCGCCAGAAAAGCACCCCGCTTAGGCACATTTTCTACACCTTGAATTTTGCCTCGAAAATAGATTTGAAATAAAGGCATTACAACGCTCCACTTCAAAGCTTGGTAGAGGATCAAACTGCTGGTAGGTTCACGCTCTTTATAGTCCAAGGAAATGTCTGTCATCACTCTGATTTTCAAGTAGTTTTGTAAATGCCTAAGAAAACTGTATTGTTTGATGCGTATAAAATTTGTCAAAACAGACAAGATTAAAGCAGCAATGGCTTTTTAGGCTCAGTTAGTTTAGGTGAAATCACCCTAACAGACAAATATCAGCCGCGAAAAACAAGGTGTACTATTATTCGCGCATCTATCTTTCAATAGAGTGCAACCCTCTATCCCTAGTAGTAGCAATCGATACAGAGTTTTTGGTTTTTCTCACTGTCTTTCCGACTTAATGTCCATAGAGAACCGTTACTTCAAAAGATCATTTATTAATAAAAGATTAATTGTTTGGTTACTTTTCGACATTTTTGATGACCTTTCTTAAAGAGAAAATTCTTGTTTTTCACTGTAAAAGTGTGTTTATTAAGCTTTTTCAAAAATATGGAGATATGAAGGAAAAGAATTATTTTTTGAATAAAAAAGTTTAATAAACTGATGCGATTGTATTGTGTTTTACAGCCACTGGGGATCGATGAGTGTTAACTTGTGATTAGTTCAGAAAGAAACAGTTTAAATACTTAATCCGCGCAAAATCATGGCTCAAATTATTGATCCCCTTCCAAATGAGAAAGACAAAGTATTACTTTGCTGTTATGTGAATGCCACGAGTCAGATTCAGGTTGCTCGCATTACGAATGTTGAGGATTGGTATTTTGAACGTGTTGTTTTTCCGGGTCAACGCCTTGTTTTTGAGGCAATGCACCATGCAATCTTAGAAATTCATACTGGGATGATGGCTAGTGCGATTTTGTCTGATACGATCCCTTGTTCGCGCTTGGCAATGCAGGATTCTACGGAAGATTCGGAGGATTCGGCTACGGATGATGATAATGCTGATGTTTCGGAGAATATATCGAGTCAAGAAGATCTGGCGATCGCCCAATGACAGTATTCCCACAAATCTGATTAGGTTCACCTCGTAAATTTTTGTCCGACAAATCACAAAGATTTAAGCCATCTATTTATTTAGGTGGCTTTTTTGTGGCAATTTTTTGCACTAAAAATAATCAACAAAAGAGTTAAGTGGCGATCGCCCCCCGTGATAATAGTTCGCTTCTCGCTCAAGACAAGCTTTAAAATAGAAGCCTGAATTCCAGACCTTTAGGCGATCCCCTATGACTACGACAATTCCCTCAGTAACCGTAATTGGTGGCGGCTTAGCCGGAACTGAAGCTGCATGGCAAGTTGCTCAAGCGGGGGTTCCCGTCACGCTCTACGAAATGCGCCCCATCAAAAAAAGCCCAGCTCACCACACCAAAGAACTAGCAGAACTCGTTTGTAGCAACTCCTTTGGCGCACAGTCCAGCGATCGCGCATCAGGATTAGTCCATGCAGAATTACGTGCTTTAGAATCCGTGATCATCAGCACCGCTGACGAACATCGCGTACCAGCCGGCGGCGCACTCGCCGTAGATCGCGCTGTATTTAGCAGCAGCCTCACCGAAAAATTAGCGTCTCATCCGCTCGTTACCTTTCGCCGCGAACCCCTCGAAAGTATTCCCACAGACGGGATCACAGTATTAGCCACTGGCCCGCTCACCAGCGAAACACTTGCCGCCGAACTCCAGCAGTTTACGGGCATGGAATACATGAGTTTTTTCGACGCAGCCAGTCCAATTGTGGTCGGTGATAGCATCGATAAAAATGTTGCTTTTATGGCATCTCGATATGACAAAGGCGAAGCCGCTTATCTCAATTGCCCGATGAACCCAGAGCAATATCGCGCTTTTCGGGAAGCCCTTTGTGATGCAGAACAGGCCGAACTTAAAGATTTTGAAAAAGAAAGCGCCAAATTTTTTGAAGGTTGTTTACCCATCGAAGAAATGAGTCGGCGCGGCGAAGACACAATGCGCTACGGTCCTTTGAAGCCAGTCGGCTTATTTGATGATCGCTTTGGTGATTTTCGTGCGCCGGAAAATAAAGTAAATAAGCCCTATGCGGTCGTGCAGTTGCGCCAAGAAGATAAACAGGGTCAACTGTGGAATATGGTTGGTTTTCAAACAAATCTCAAATGGGGTGAACAAAAGCGTATTTTTCGGATGATCCCTGGTTTGGAAAATGCGGAATTTGTGCGAATGGGTGTGATGCACCGCAATACTTTTTTGAATTCACCAGAATTGTTGACCCAAAGTCTCCAGTTTAAAAAACGTCCTCATTTGTTAGCAGCAGGTCAGATTATTGGGACTGAAGGTTATACGGCGGCGGCGGCGGGTGGTTGGCTTGCGGGGACAAATGCGGCTCGTTTAGCTCTCGGTTTAGAAACGCTCATTTTGCCCAACACGACCATGATGGGTGCTTTGTTTGAGTTTATTCATTCTGCTTCGCCGAAACATTTTCAACCGATGCCGCCAAACTTTGGCATTATTCCTAGTTTTGCTGAAAAGATTCGGAGTAAAAAAGAGCGTTATGGTGCATATCGCGATCGCTCGTTGCAAGATTTAGCGCAATGGCAGCAAGTGAATCAGTTACGGTTACCTATCGCAGTTTGATTTTTAAATGTTTGTAATGGGAAGGAAGGCGATCGCCTTCTTTTTTTGTCTCTAAATGACTCAATCACAAACTACTTTTAACCAATTCATCCTCTTTGATTGAGGCAGACCAAAAGTAGTTCTCGCAATTGGTTGTGTTGATGATTTTTTTCAGGCGGGCGATCGCCCCAGCTATTTTCAACACAAGACCAATGGCTTGCAACTTATAAAATAAAATGATTTAACAAGAAAATCAACAATAACAGTTTTCAATCTATCTGAGATCCGATGTGTTTTTTCGAGGTTTATCATTCACTTTTAGTCAGATGTTGACAGATAACAAGTCGAAAAATATTCTAAATCTTGACAAGACTTGACCACATTGAAAGTGCATTTTTTTGTTTTTTGTTTTGAACAAAAAATTGCTATCAATAGAAATAGTAAAACGAGTTTGTACAAAAATCGAGTCAGTAATTCATTAGTGCCACTAAAAAACTAGCGAGTATCTAGCTTTTACTGAACCGCAATGCTGGTGTCTTCTGGAAACCTATGACATCAAAGCTGACTGTCATCAGGCAATACTTATAATTACATTGCTTAGCGGCCACAAAATTTAACCCGTTCTTAACCCAAAAAGAACACATATTTAAGCTTCTATCCATTAAAAGAATAATTGCAGGGGGAAAGCAAAAAGAATGTTTGTATCTCTCTGAACATATGGTATAACCATTTTGAAAACTCAAATAATTCAGCTCATTTAATTTACTGAGCTTCAATGAAATTCCCGACTGAAAGTACAGTACTTAGTCATTTTATTTTAACAATGTCATGTACTTTACTCCTGATGAATTTCTTACAGAAACAACGCTAACTAACAGCCATTTTGTAGCGTGCTTTTTACTTGCACACAGAGGAATACTATGAAACAGAAAGCTAATAGCTTACGCACTTGGTCTTTGGGTCTTTCCAGTTTGGCTCTGATTGCCACGCTCGGTGCTTGTGCCGGAGATCAGACTCCTACCGATACAGGTGATTCTGCAGCTTCTGACTCGACAGAAACATCAGGAACTGGCTTAGAAGGCAGTGTTGCCATTGACGGTTCTAGTACCGTTTTTCCGATCACTGAAGCGATGGCCGAAGAATTCCAGAAAGCGAATTCTGATGTTCGGATCACGGTTGGTGTTTCCGGTACTGGTGGTGGATTTAAGAAATTTTGTGCTGGTGAAACTGATATTGCTGATGCTTCTCGCCCAATCAAGGAAGAAGAAATTGCACTATGTGAAGAGGGCGGCATTGAATACATCGAGATTCCTGTTGCTTACGACGCGATTTCTGTTGTTGCTAATCCTGAAAATGACTGGGCAATGTGCTTGACAACTGAAGAACTGTCGATGATCTGGTCGCCTGATGCTGAAGGTACGGTTGATAATTGGAGTCAGGTTCGGGATGGTTTTCCTGATGAGCCGCTCACTCTCTATGGCCCGGGTACTGATTCTGGGACGTTCGATTACTTTACTGATGCGATCAATGGTGACGAAGGTCTAAGCCGTGGTGACTACACTGCGAGTGAGGATGACAATGTGATCGTTCAGGGTGTGGTCAACGAGAAAGGTGCGCTTGGCTATTTTGGTTTGGCGTACTTTGAGGAGAATGCTGATCGTCTGCGTGCAATCGAGGTGGATGATGGCGATGCGGAAAATGGTGAGGGTTGTGTAACGCCTAGTGTTGCGACTGTTGATGACACAACTTATCAGCCTTTGGCTCGTCCTATTTTCATCTATGCGAGTGTGGCTTCGCTCGAGCGTCCTGAGGTAGCTGAGTTTATTAACTTCTACATGGATGAGGAGAATGGTGAGCTTGTATCTGAGGTTGGCTATGTGCCAATGTCTTCAGAGATTTATGGCAAGGCTCAAACTCGTATTGCTGAAAAGACAACTGGTTCTGCTTTTGGTGGCGGTTCTACGGTTGGTGTGAAGTTGATCGACGTTCTCTAGATCTTCTAGAAAAATTGGAGGGGTAGTGCTTTAACTTTTGGGTGGGCGGCTACTCCTTTTGTGCTTGTCGGGCAATTTTTTTTCTGGATGAATTGTACGGTTACGGTGATGTGATTGTTGCTGGCGGCGATCGCCGAGTATATGAAACCTTTAAAGTTAAATTCCTATGACCAATAGTCCTTTTCCGAAGTTAGTGAATGCCGAGGTGTGGCAAGCTAATCGGACTGCCAGTAAATGGTCGCAGCGTATTGTTGTCGGCATTTTTGGTTTATTCGCGATTATTTCTGTCCTGACGACCTTTGGTATTTTTTTCACATTAGTCGTTGATGCTGCTGGTTTTTTTAAGGAAGTGCCACTGTGGCAATTTCTCACGGACACCAGATGGACACCCTTATTTTTTAATAAAAGTTTTGGGATCTCTGTCCTCATCTGTTCGACATTAATGACCACGGCGATCGCCCTATGCATTGCCCTGCCCGTCGGCCTACTTGCTGCCATTTGCCTCAGTGAATACGCACCCAGTAAGGCCAGAAAATGGCTAAAACCAACCCTTGAGATTTTGTCCGGTGTACCCAGCGTCGTTTTCGGCTATTTCGCACTGCTATTCGTGACACCAATTCTCAAATCCTTTATTCCGGGGCTACAATCCTTTAACGCCTTGAGCGCAGGTCTTGTCCTTGGCGTCTCGATTTTGCCCCTTGTCGCGTCCCTGAGTGAAGATGCCATTTTCTCCGTACCAGACAGTCTGCGCCAAGGTTCCTACGGTTTAGGAGCCACCAAGCGAGAAACCATTACTAACGTCATTTTACCCGCTGCCCTATCCGGTATCGTCTCGTCGTTTATCTTGGCAATCTCTAGGGCGATCGGTGAAACAATGATTGTGACGATCGCCGCCGGTCAGAGCACGACCCTAAATTTCAACCCCCTAGAATCCGTCTCCACCATGACCGCCTTCATTGTGCAGGTCAGCCTCGGAGACGCACCCGCAGGAGGCCTAGCCTTTAAAACAATCTATGCCGTGGGCTTGACCCTGTTCCTCATTACCTTGAGCTTAAATATTTTGAGCTACTGGTTTGTCCGCCGCTATAGACAGAAATACGAATGAATACTACAAATCCTCCATCCCTAGAAGTTAACTCGAATGATCTGTTTGACTCCAAGCTAAAGAAACGCTATTTCCTCGATAGCATTTTCAGTGTCGCGAGTTGGGCGGCAGTTGTTTTTAGCATCTTGGTATTGTTGATCTTGCTGACCGATGTCCTCATTGATGGCTGGCCCCGCCTAGACTGGACACTTTTGAGCGAATTTCCATCCCGTCGTCCTGCCGAATCCGGTCTTAAATCCGCATTGATCGGCACGATTTGGCTGATGAGTATTACCGCTATTATTGCTTTTCCCCTAGGGGTTGGCTCCGGCATTTTCCTTGAGGAATTTTCGACGGACGATAATATTTTCACCAAAATCATCGATATTAATATCAATAACCTCGCGGCTGTTCCTTCCATCATTTATGGCTTGTTGGGTCTAGAGCTATTTGTCAGAATTCTGGAGCCTTTGACAGGGGGACGGAGTGTTTTGGCCGGTTCGATGACTTTGAGCTTGTTGATTTTGCCTATTATTATTGTCTCTACTCGTGAGGCGCTTAAGGCTGTGCCGGATAGTTTGCGGCAGGCTGGTTTGGCTCTAGGGGCGACGAAATGGCAAGTGGTACGGGAACAGATTTTTCCGTTGGCTTTACCCGGTATTTTGACGGGAACTATTTTGGCACTGTCGCGGGCGATCGGCGAGACTGCGCCTTTGATTACGATTGGTGCTTTGACGTTTATTGCGTTTTTGCCGCCATTAGGTTTAGAAGGATTGCAGACACCGTTTACAGCTTTGCCGATTCAAATTTTTAACTGGGTTTCTCGTCCCCAAGCGGAATTTCACACGGCGGCGGCGGCGGGAATTATTGTGTTGATGGTGGTGTTGCTGACGATGAATGGTACAGCAATTTTCCTCCGCAATAAGTTTCAAAAATAAGTTGCGCAGTTCAACTTTTTAGTTTTACCTGTTGCTAAATTAATCCTCCAATGATTCTGGGGGATTTTTTATTGGGCTTAATTTTGCTGGTTTTTGAGCTGCGATCGCCCCCAATTAATGGCGTCATTTTTATCGTGAATTTTCGCTTCGATGCGAGCAATCTGAATTTCGGTCAGTAATGCACCGAGGGCTGGGCTAGGCTTCATTTGTAACTGCTGAATTAGGTCATTTCCGGTAACGAGCGGTTTCGGGTGAGCGACTTGATCGGCGGGGTCTAAATATCGTTTCAATAAGGGTTCTACTTGGGCGCGGGATAAACCGGAGGCGATCGCCACAATTGCCGCAACGGGAAAGCTATTTTTGATGCCCAAAAAGAAAAAATATTGTTCGCGTAGGGTCATCGGTTGGGCGGCGATCGCCAGCAATGTTGGCAGCATTTCGACCACCTGCGACACCGTACGCAACTCATTGCGAGAATATTTAAGTTTTAAAATTGTTTGTTGAGCTTGCTCCAAATCACGGCTCAGCAGACAAATTAATTTTGCTGCACTGCTCCATTCCGGGCGATCGCCAAACTCGGGATAAACCGTCGCCAATTCCTGACCAATCGCCTGAACATTTTTTAACTGCTGCACTTTCTGTTGATCAACATCCGGCAACCAGTGCGCCAACACACCATCCTCATACGCCGACGTTAACCAGCGATCGCCTTGAGGATTTTCTAGCAAATAATTCAATTCCGCCTGCACCCGTTCCGCCGCCACATTTTTCATGAGCGGTGCAAATTCCCGTAACTTCGCCCTCGTGCCCACATCAATCGAAAACCCCAACTGAGCCGCCTGTCGATACGCCCGCAACAACCGCAACGGATCATCCGCCAAATTTTCTGCCGCCACCATCCGCAACAGCCGATTATCGAGATCACTTACCCCTTTTAACGGGTCGATCAAATGATTTCGGCGAATATGGTAGGCGATCGCATTCGCACAATAATCTCGCCGCTGCAAATCCGTCTCCAGACTATCCCCTTCCTGCTGCGCAAAATCTAGCGTCCCATTCGGAAACACCACCCGCGCAATGCGACGTTCCGCATCCAGCACCACAAAACCAGCCCGATATCGACTCGAAATTTCCCGCGCCGTCTCCACCGCCTTTTCCGGCACAACAAAATCAAAATCAATATACTGACTTTCCCGCTGCAACAACGCATCCCGCACTGCGCCGCCCACCAAACAAGCCTCCGACGGCAACTCATCCACCGAAAACGGTAGCGATCGCAAAAAATCCATTAAACGTTGCTGAGGAGATACCAGAACCATAACCCTTGAAATGCCGCTCAAAAAACAAAAAACAAACCGACTACCGAGAATATCACTACCCTCCCAATTATGGGTTACCCAATTTCCACAAAATCTCGTTCTCTCACAGGTAAAATAGAGCCGTGCCACCATCGAACTACCGGAAAAATGCAGGATTTCGTCGTTATCACCTTTTACAAATTCTTTGACTTTACCGACTACAAAGAACGACAACAGCCGCTCCTCAATTTTGCCGCCCAACACAACATTGTTGGCACAATTCTCCTCGCTGCCGAAGGCATCAACGCCACTATCGCCGGAACCCAAGCCGCGATCAATGCCACACTTGATTTTCTCAAAGCAGACCCACGCCTCGCTGACCTGAGCCACAAATTATCCACTGCCGATATTGCCCCTTTCAAACGATTAAAAGTTCGCCTCAAAAAAGAAATCGTCACCTTTGGGCAACCTCAAGCAAAGCCAAACGAACAGGTCGGTCAATATGTCTCCCCGACAGCATGGAATGATTTAATTCAAAACCCCGAAGTTACGCTGGTCGATACCCGCAATGATTACGAGGTGGGCATCGGTACATTTCAAGGCGCACACAATCCAGAAACAAAATCCTTTCGAGACTTCCCTGAGTATGTCGCGGCAAATCTTGATCCTGAGACAAACCCCAAAGTTGCGATGTTTTGCACTGGTGGAATTCGCTGCGAAAAAGCAACGTCTTATCT
>JBARRZ010000185.1:0-2092 GCA_049644465.1 Limnothrix sp. | reverse complement strand
GAATATCTTGGCGAATGGCATCATTGAGACGAAAACCCGCCCGCCAAGTCGCTGTCGTAATCTTGTGATCGCCATTACCAGTCGAAATCGGCACACCGAGGTCAGGTTTAGGCGAACCAACATCCTCCGCCGTTTCCGGGGGGAGAATGCCGCGCCAATCATAGAGACCGTAAAGCGTTGCAGCCACAAACTGCCGAATCGATTCCGGTGTCGGCTCCGCATGGTCGAGGGCAACCACATTGCGAGTGACCCCATCCGTTGTTTCCACCAGACGCGGTGCAGGTTTGTTTGCCAGACTGCCCACCGCCCCAATCACACCGAGACTAATCAGGAGATTTAACCCACTCAAAACGAGACAGCTAACCACACAGAGCGGTAGAAAATTCTTGGATTTTTTGGGAATAAAATTCATAAGCCTTTCCTCAAACGTAGAAGTTTAACGCCCGTATTCATTGCAACTCCCGAAGCCGCAAAGACTGCTGAAAAGCCCATGCTGCCAGCAAAAAGAGCAAGGAAAGGATTAATAAATCCGCCTAGAAATGGGTACAGTAATCCATGAATTCCTAAAGCCGCACTCTGTTGACTGGCGAGGGCAATTTGGAGGATGGTGAACATCCAGATGCTCAACATGGCAGCGAACAAACCACTGACAAAAATTTGTAGACTACTTTTCGCCGCCGGATAGAGGGCGATCGCAATCCAGATGGGTGCAGAGGAAGCCCAAACCGCCAGAGCATAAGCCATGATGAGGTGAAATGTCCCTGCCATAAAGCTCAGAAAACCAGTGACCACCAGCTGCATGAAATCATTAAACATGCGACCAACCGGATTGAACGTCCAACCCGATGAAGATTGTTCGCCTAGTTTTTCCGCCGCCGCTTGCATTTCCGCCTCAACTTCCTCAAGACATTGTGTTTCTTCTTGTCCGCTCAGGGCGAAACAAGATTCCCGTTTCTGTTGATAGGTATTGTTGAGACCCTGTTGAAGATTGGCATTTTTAATTAAATCGCGCCCCGAAACCCCGTTATAGGTTTGGGTCAACATATAGTCATTCGCCCCATAAACGAGATTTTTGTAGGCTTGCAGACCAAGCAATGTAAGCTGACCGCCATTGGCAAACAGAAAAACGACCAAGAGTGGCGTGTAGATCATCTGCCATGGAAACTGTTTGTAGCTGGATGTTTGCCATTTATAGACAGCGGCGATCGCCCAGAGCATAAAGCCCACCGCGACGATGTAAGTCGTTGCCTGAAGCAAAATAGCGAAATAGGGCGAATCCAGTGAGAGGTAAGTATCCCAGAGCGTATCAAAAGTACCAGCTACCTCACTAATCCAAGCTTGAGACTCCAGCGTGGCATCTCCAGCCATGCCATCCGTACCCGTACCAGCAGTACCAACCGGAAAAGGTACACCCGACTGAGCGAGAACAGGGAGAGGACGTAAGCTGAAGACCCCCGCAAACCCCAAAAAGCCCCATTGCAAAAGCCAGCGAACTCGGTGGCAAAATCGCATCCATGCAGAAGGCATTGATTGCAAAATCTCAAATAAATTAAGTTGAATAGCGTGATGAATCGCTTTATTCAGAGTAAAAAACATGCCAAAACCATCTTTACCCGAAACAGGTAAAAGCCCGTAATTTTTAGAACAAGACAAAGCCAATCAAAAAGTCAAAAGCAATTAGAGAAATGGACTACCTCGCACAGGTCTGAAACAGGTAATAGGCCATCGTGAGATCTGCCTATACAAATCAGCAAATTTCTGAAAATAGAGAATAAGCCAGTCAGTTAAACCCTGAACTTTTTCTGAAAAGTCAGTCTGAAGATAGAGCCAACTGAACTTTTTATCTATTACTCTCACCTCAAATAGTGAATAAGCCGATAAATCTTGCTGAGTCGATTTAGACTGAATTGGAACGCCAAGCTGAGGAGGAGTAAAACAAATATCAGTTGCATAGCATGAAAATACTTGATTGGTGATGTCAGGAGACTTAAGAACTGGATAATAAGGCTTTTCCCTGAACAACTTAGAGTAAATCTTTCCGAATCCGTAAGTCGGCTGAGTAAAGTTTCTCCAATTAATAAAACTATCTGGA
>JBARRZ010000184.1:0-9371 GCA_049644465.1 Limnothrix sp. | reverse complement strand
CCTCGCCGCTTTAGTGATTGGCCCGTTGATGGCAGTTTTGATTGGGGCATTCGGAGAAAAACTGTTGGATTTCTCCCGCCGTAGCCAAAATCGCACCTCCAATTTATCGTCAATGCTGACAGAAGTGTTTAGCGGTATTCGTTTAGTGCAAGCCTTCGCTGCTGAAGATTACGAGCTACAACGGTTTGAATTGGAAGCCGAGCAAAATCGTATTGCCAAATATAAAGCGGCACGAATCAAAGCGTTGCAATTTGTGGTGGTGGGTTTCCTCGAAGCTATGAGCGTTATTTTTCTGTTTTTCCTTGGGGGCTGGCAAATTTCCCAACAGAATTTAACGGCGGCGGAGTTTGTCGCGTATGTGGCGGCAGTGGCTTTATTAATTGATCCAATCCAAATTACGACCAGTAATTTCAACGAATTTAAGGAGGGGGAAGCGTCGGTGGATCGGGTGTTTGAATTGATGGCGGTGCAACCCACTGTGCTGGAAATTCCCGGTGCAAAAGCGTTACCTGCGGTGACGGGAAAAGTGGAATATCAAGGTATTTCTTTTGCTTATGATGCGGACAAACCTGTTTTAAACAACATCGATTTGACAGTGGAGCCGGGGGAAATGGTCGCTTTGGTGGGGGCTTCGGGCGCTGGTAAAACGACACTGGTGAATTTACTGCCGCGTTTTTATAATCCGGTGGCGGGCAAAATTTTAATTGACGGCATCGATACGCGCGGCATTACGCTGAAAAGTTTGCGGCAACAAATCGGGATTGTGCCCCAAGAAACGGTGTTGTTTTCTGGCACGATCGCCCAAAATATTGCGTTTGGTCTGGTGGACTTTGATCTGGCAGCGGTGGAGGAGGCGGCAAAAATTGCGAATGCCCACCAATTTATCTCGGAATTTTCTCAGGGCTATCACACCTATGTGGGGGAACGGGGCGTGAATCTCTCTGGTGGTCAGCGGCAACGGGTGGCGATCGCCCGCGCGGTATTACTCAACCCCAGAATTTTGATCCTCGATGAAGCCACGTCTGCCCTTGATGCCGAATCCGAAGCCCTTGTGCAGGAAGCTTTAGAACGCATTATGCAAGACCGCACCGTATTCGTCATTGCCCACCGCCTTGCCACGATCCGCCGCAGCGATCGCATTATCGTGCTGGAAAATGGGGCGATCGCCGAAGCTGGCAACCACGCAGAATTACTCGCGATACAAGGCCGCTACGCCAAGTTTCATGCCCAACAATTTTCATGAAAACCACGTCCCAAATTATTAGAAGTTGTAAATATTACGTAGGGCGATCGCCGATTTAATTACTAATTTAAAATCAAAATAATTGACTGTACCACGCCAACTAAAAAGCCCAGAACACCACCTAAATTTACAATGGCTTGCAATTCGCTTTTGACAATACCTTGAATTGCCCGTTCTAACTCCTTAGCACTAGTTGCATTGATCCGATCAATAATCACTTGGTCAATTGCCAAAATTGGAATGACTTGCGCAATTAGTTTTTCGAGATCTTTTTCGAGATATCGTTCTAAAAGCAATGATAATTCTTGGCTTACAATACCGAGCGAATTGTTGACGACACGAGAGGTCTGTAAGCGCCGCAAAATAATAGTTGCAACGTTATTCCAATCAACAGAATCTCCTACATACTGAATCAAATCAGACCCTTTGTCTTGTAGATAACCGCGTACGCTTTGATGGAATGTTTTTCGGAGCTGCCTAACAGTAGAAACAGGCAAACTTTGCAACGTTAAACTCTGAATCCAAAGCCGTAATTTGAGGCGCAATTGCAAAGATAAAATCAATTCTTGCAGGCGAGCATTGGCAATTTCCCGTTCTTCTAAACAGAAAGCTCTAAGACGCGTCAAGCTAGATTTCAAACCAAAAATATTAGCAACAACCCAGTATGTGCCACTCGATTTTTCGCGAAAACCGGAGTCAATAATTTCAATATTTTTATCAGTTAAAAAATCAATAATGGTCTGGCGCAACTTATCCGGTGTCAGGATTGTGCGTAAAAACCAATCACTAAGTTTACGAGCTTGTTCTTCACTAAGTTGAAAGTCTAATAAAACTTGATCAAAAATTTGATAGATTTGTTCTTCTAAAAATTTTTCGTCTCGTGACCAAATTTTGACTAGGCGCGGCAAAGATTCGCTGCACAAATCGCGCAGGATAGCGCCTAATATTTCGGCGGTTTTCTGTTCTTGTTCGCCTTGGATTTGAGAAAATGCTAGTTGCAATACCCAGCGGATTGCAGACTCGATTCGTTCAGTCTGAAGTAGTTTTTTCGCAAGGTTTTGTAACTCGTTTGGGGTC
The DNA here is from genome assembly GCA_049644465.1 of Limnothrix sp. Lineage (GTDB taxonomy): Bacteria > Cyanobacteriota > Cyanobacteriia > Cyanobacteriales > MRBY01 > MRBY01. Next base: position 7,051 of record JBARRZ010000184.1, on the reverse strand, counting down.
AGCAGCGACCCCATGATGATGCGCGAAATATTACGGGCTAAGCGATCTTGGTTGCGCGGAATCAGGCCGGGTGTGAAGGGCAGGCGGCGATCGCCAACATAAATCGCTTTATAGGGGCGAAACAGCATGTTGATGGCTATATCATTCGTGAAATAACCGATCACAGTGCCAGCGGCAGGCGGTAATAATAACGTCCAAAAATTCAAAACAAAGGGCAACCGTAAGCGACATCTACGATTTTAAGACTTTTGTTCCGGCGATCGCCGCTCCTAGATCAAACTAACAAACTAATTTATCGCTCAAATTGCCAGGTTTTATGGTCTAACAACCCTTGCATCTAGGCCTCTAGCCTTCAACTTGTTACTCAGACTTTCCGCATCAAAACGATTTGTATAGGTTCCCGCATCAACAAAATTACCCAAACGAGTCCGCCCCAACACAGCATTTGGTACAACCACTTTGACCCGTGCCAATAATTCAATATTCCGGGCGGGCACAACAACTCGATAGCCTTTCTTGTTGCTGTTATTCGTTGTCGCTACTACTGGCGGTGCCGGCGGTGTCGGTACTGGCTCAAAGACAACCGGTGGTAAAGGTGTCGGTACTGGCGTTGGCGTCGGTGGCGTGGGTACAGGAGACGGTGTAGGAGTAGGAGGATTACTTGCTAGAAAATCATTAAGACGCTTCTTTGTTGCAGGATCCGCTTGTCCAGTAACAGGTAAACCTTCAATCAATTGCAGCCGTTTAACCGTATTCTCTGTTTTCTCGTCGAAAATACCTGTAACAACTAAATCATTAAAGCCTCTCGCTCTCAAAGAATTTTGTAAAGCCGTAACATCTGGCCCAGAATCATCGCGTTTAAGCGTGGTGTTTGATGAAGCGCTTCCATTTACTGGAGGAGCTGGTGCAGGTGCAGCTTTAACGAGCTTGGAATTGCTGACTTTAATTAAGGCATCACAGGTAGCAGAACCCACCTCACCATCAGGGTCAAGATTATTTTTGCGCTGAAAAGAAATCAAGGAGATCTGTGTCATTTCCCCAAAGACACCGTCAACGCCACCGACGGGATAATTATTATCTGCGAGGGTTTGTTGGACTGCGCGGACTGTTGGGCCAGTGTCGCCTCGCTTGATCGAGCGACAAACTACTTGCGCAAAAACGGGACTCCCCGGCAACTCAATGGCTGCGCCCCCAACCAAAACCAAACAAATGCCAAGAACCCGCCCAAAGATGCGTGGATTTTTTCGCAAGGGTTGTAAGCTTCGCGTCAGCCAAGACTGGGAATAGGCGTCTGGGTGAGTGGCTCCAAGATTTTGATTCATGGTGGCGTCAGTTCTGGTGAATTCTGGGGATGGAAAAAGTCGTCCGACTTGATGTGACTTACATATTACGACGATTTCTGGAGACTGGGGCGCAAATTCCGAGATCTGGCTTACATTCGGCCCATGGCGAATTCGTTATCACTTCTGTTCTGTCTCCGCCACAATTTCTGTAACCCGTTGGCGGCGATCGTCAGATAAAGAACGTCGTTCGCTTGAAGTTCGTGCTCGAGCAAAGACCAGCCATGGATTGTTAGGCCTTGGGCTTCTGCGTAGAGGGGGACGAAATTCACGGCGATCGCCGCATCTTGAACGCGTTTGCCACAGAAGGGATGATTCGGCGTAATCATTGTCGCTAGGGCAACCCACAGCAAATCGTCAGTCATGCCATTACCCAAAATTCTGCCACCGAGGGCGGCTGCGGCAAAGGAATGGGTCGATAGTTCGGTAGGCGATAGTACTAATTCGAAGTCGAAAACTTCTTGGGCTGACTGCGCAAAGTGAGAATCTTGGATGCGGACAATCACGTTGAGGTTCGGCTTAACGGATTTGGCACTCAGGGCAATTTCGACATTGATCATGTCTTCGCTGGTGGCGGCAATCAGAGCCTCGGCACGGTTGATATGGGCATCCCATAAACTATCGCTCACACTGGCGTCGGCCAAAATAACGGGAATACCAAGGGCGCGGGCGCTGCGTAAAAAGCGGTTGTCGTGATTGGTTTCTAGCACGACGACATCGTAGCCTTGTTGGTGAAGTTGCCGGGCGATCGCCATCCCCATACCCCCCAAACCGCAGATGACATAATGATTATGAGTCGGGATTTTTGTTGCATCCCAAAATTGGCGAATGCGGCTACCGAGAATGAAATCGTTGATCAGCGCGTAGCAAATACCAATCACACCTGCGCCGACCACCATCATGATTGCGGTGAAAATTTTGACCCAATCGGGTGCAAGCTCGGCGACTTCTTCTTTACCACCCGCGCCCGTAATCATACCGACAGAAAAATAAAGGGCATCGGCTAGGGACAGATCGAAATTCACAAAAATGTAGGTAAAAGTGGCGACGCAAATAGTAACCAGCAAAGCCAATAACACAAGGGTCATCGGGCGCACGTGATGCTGATATTGGCGGAGGTTGGCGATCGCCTTCCGTATTTTTTGCCACACTGAAAATCGATTACTTTTAACACGAGGTGGCGTGCCGAGAATTAGATGATCACCCACATGTAGCGTTTTGTTTTCCACTACTGCAGAGACGAGATCATCCTCACCGCGTGCGGGTAAATAATGAATGAGCATCCGATTGGGGTCTTCCCACAGCTCGCTGAGCTGATGGCCTAACCATGGGTGGTCTTCGCTAATGATTTCTTCGTGGATCGGCCAAGTTTTTTGATGTAAATTCAACTGCCCGATCGCCTTACTCCCCAATGCCGCAAAGGCAAAAATCGGGGCAGCTAGGGCGGAGACACTCATCGTCACGTGATCGGGTAATGTCTGATCAAGGCGATGGCCGAGCGTTTCGTTGTAAATCCGATTGACGATGCGAATTTTGGGATTTAGTACCCGCGCCTGCGTCAACACACCTAAATTTAGTGCGTCATCATTGTGGGTCAGGACAAGGGTTTGTGCCTCTCGAATCCCGGCATGGACAAGTGTTGCGGACTGGCGGGGATCGCCGACGATAATCGCTTGTGAACCGTCAGACATCGGGCGATCGCTAATGCCAACGACCTCAGCCCCTTGTTGCGACAAAAGACGAAATATCTTATATCCTGTGCGTCCTAAACCACAGACAATAATTTTCGGTTGCATAGCTGATGTGACCGTTAGGGGTCAGGACTCTAATTCTTTGAACATCTAGGTTTCATTATTAGTCTAGAAACCGAGTGATGACTGTAATGAACGGCACAGAGCAAAACAACTTCACATAACAATGAAGATACTTGATTTACACCATTAATAACGCAATCATATTGCACCCTGATGGGGCGATCGCCTACCGATAATTTCACACCGAATAAATAGAGAATGGGAGATTCGGAGATAAAGAGATGGGGGGACACGGAGACGGGGAGACACGGAGATTGATTGCAAGCTGAAACTTCTGCCATCGCATCTCCCTATCGCCCACTCTCCCTTTCCCCGCGTCGTCTCTCCAATGTTACCCAATCCTCTCTCACCCACTGCTTTCCCAAGCACACGACCAAAGACCTGTAAAATATTGTTGAAAAATCATCATTTCCCCCAACGCAGACATGGTAGTAGCAGACGCTCAGGTACAAGGATTTTCTCTCGAACAGTACCTCAAAGAAAAAAAGACCATTGTTGAAGCGGCCCTTGACGAGTCTGTGGCGATCGCCGAGCCTGTGACGATCTACGAAGCCATGCGTTATTCTCTCCTCGCTGGCGGCAAGCGCTTACGCCCAATCTTGTGTTTAGCAGCCTGCGAAATGCTGGGCGGCACCGAAGCAATGGCGATGCATACTGCCTGTGCACTTGAGATGATCCACACCATGTCGTTGATCCACGATGATTTACCCGCAATGGATAATGACGATCTCCGTCGTGGTAAGCCAACCAATCACAAAGTTTACGGTGAAGATATCGCGATCTTGGCGGGAGATGGCCTTTTATCCTACGCCTTTGAATATGTGGCGAAAACTTCTAATGTGCCCGCAGATCGGCTGTTGCAAGTGGTGATTCGGTTGGGCCAAGCAGTCGGTGCAGAAGGCTTGGTTGGCGGGCAAGTGGTTGATCTCCAGTCAGAAGGAAAAACCGATGTTTCTGTAGAGACGCTGAATTTTATTCATACTCACAAAACGGGTGCATTATTAGAAGTCTGTGTGACCTCTGGTGCTATTTTGGCAGGTGCAAAACCGGAAGAGGTTGCCAAGCTTTCAAAGTACGCGCAAAATATTGGTCTGGCGTTTCAAATTGTCGATGATATTTTAGACATTACCGCCACTCAAGAAGAGCTAGGGAAGACAGCGGGCAAGGATCTAGATGCTCAAAAGGTGACTTATCCGAGTCTGTGGGGTGTAGAAAAGTCTCGCCTCGAAGCGCGTAAACTGGTGGATGAGGCGATCGCCTCTTTAGAGATCTACGGTGAAGGTGCAAATCCCCTAAAAGCCCTTGCTGAATACATCGTTAACCGCAAAAATTGAGCCATATTACAGCACTAGTACCATGCAAGATTTCAGCGCAGTTTTCCATAACCAAATCCTGATCGTGGCTCTCGCGTCATGTCTTACGGCACAATTACTCAAAATTCCTATTGATCTGATCCGCTACCGCAAAACCAGTGTCAAAGCTTTTTTTAGTGCGGGAGGAATGCCTAGTGCCCACTCTGCTCTAGTGGGAGCATTGGCGACCAGTGTTGGCCAAACCCGTGGCTGGGATAGTGCCGAGTTTGCGATCGCCTGTCTATTTGCCGTGATCGTGATGTACGACGCTGCGGGAGTGCGCCAAGCCGCTGGCAAACAGGCCAAAATTCTGAACCAAATTATCGACGATATGTTTCAAGATAATGACTTTAACGAAGAGCGACTTAAGGAACTCTTGGGCCACACCCCCGTTCAAGTACTGGTTGGCTTATCCCTCGGTATCGGGATGGCATTTTTTGCGAATACTCAATTTGCCTAGACTAAGATCTGTTGTGATCAACGGCATGTTTAAGTGAATTTCTGTTAGTTTTTGGGTGGGTACTCAAGAAACTTTTACATCGTCACAAGCACCCATTCCCTCATTTTTATCTGTATATGAAATATTCTGCTGCGTTTAGTTTGGCGGCGATCGCCATGCTCTCAACTCCACTGTCTAGCACCGCTCACCACGATGTCCCTGATGTCGTCACCCACCACACTCCCACGGTCGAAGTCAGTCACCATCAACCATCCATCACCACAGCAAAAGTCTCTGCCATTAGCGCAGATACCACGCCCGGGATGTTGGGCTTACGGGGTTTAACGGGTCGTGAGTTTCAGGTTATCTGTCCCGCTGGTAATACTCCCGGCTCTGTCTGGGGGACAAATATTTACAGTGATGGCTCCTCGATTTGTGCTGCGGCAATCCATGCTGGGAAGCTCGATAGCACCACAGGCGGCAGCGTGAAGTTCGAGATGATCGGTGAACAAAGCGCTTTTTCCGGCAGCGATCGCCATGGCATTAGTACGGATAGTTATGGTGCTTGGGGTGGTAGTTTTCAGTTCAAATAGCGCTTTTTTCTCCTCAAATAACAATTAATCAAATCGTGAATCACCTCGCTAGTAGCTCCAAATTCTGGGAGCTATTTTTTTAGGGTTCGGGATCAATATCAATTTTCATGGCGATCGCCCCGGCTCCATAGAGAAAAGGAAAGATCGTGTTGAACTTCTCCCTAGCTGCGCTAATTTGGGGGGATAACAATACTTTTTAAAGATCATGGCGCAATTTAGATTTTGGGGTGCGGCGACCATAGCAAGTTTGGTTTTAGGCGTGATACCCAATCCGGCGATCGCCCAAGTGCGGGAGCATTTTATTTCTATCGAAGGTAATGTCCGTATCCGTCGTGCTGGGAGTAATCAATTTGTAACGGCAAAATCGGGTTATGCGGCAGGCGGTGATGAGTTGCGGGTTTATGGTCGCGGCAAGGCAAAAATTTATTGTCGAGATCGTGCAGAATTCTTACTTTTGACAGCAAATACAGCAGCGCAAAAAATTTCGACCAAATGCGGCAGTATTCCCGTTGTATCGAGATCCCAGCTACCTCCTTTTTGGCGCGGTTTTTGGGATACAGTACGGGGTGATTCGTCTCAAAGTCAGACGGGATTACGGAGCGGGGATAGCAACATTCCTTATGCGATCGCCCCCCGCAAAAGTATGGTGTTGACTACACGCCCAGAGATTCGCTGGCATTTGCTAGAAGGCGCAACTAGCTACGATATCAGCCTTAGCCATCCACAGTTTGAGACGATCACTTGGACAGTAGCAGCGGCTAATCTCAGTTATAAATATCCTCTCGATCAGCCGGAGTTAGTTGCCGGGGAAAAATATACGCTCAAAATTCAGACAGACAATTTTATCTCCTCGACGGAAGACGGGCAATCTGTGTGGATTGAAGTTTTGGGGGCAGAGGAACAACAGGAATTTTTTGGATTATTACAGCAACTCCGCAACGAAGATCTATCTGAGCCGATGGCAATCATTGTTGAGTCTGCGCTCTATGAAAGATTTGAACTTTATAGTCAGGCGATCGCCATCCTTGAGGGTTATGGGCGCAACCAAGGTGCTTCTGTTGTCGTGCTGCAACGTCTCGCTGAAATTTACGCAACGATTGGTTTGCCTCGCGAGGAAGAGCTGCAATACGCAAAAATTGTGCAGTTGACTACTGGTGAATTGTCTCAAGATCGGGCGATCGCCTTGGATCGTTTAGCGGATTTTGCCGAATCGAGAAATGAGGCTCAAGACGCATCAAAATACCGCACTGAAAGTAAACGAATCTCCCAGCAGCTCGGCTACTAAAAATTCCTCTCCTCGGATGGGCTAGGGGTGGGTTCTTTCCCGGTTGCAAAACTGATCGAACCCCTTCCGCCCTTCGAGCACCTTCCCCAAGGAAGGATTTTTACAGACCATTGCCGATCAACACAAATGATGCCCAGTGGTACGGATGGGAATATTTAGGATCTTGGCTTAATGTGGCTTGAGCTTGGCGGAGAGCCTCGGCATTAGAGATATTTCCCTTACCCAAAC
>JBARRZ010000183.1:0-2217 GCA_049644465.1 Limnothrix sp. | reverse complement strand
AAAACTTATGGTGAAAATCCGGAGGCGACCGAAAAAAAAGAGATTAGTGGAGCTTATGAATTAGAGAAACGCAGGATTCCGCGTTGGCTATCAGAATATGGATTGCATCGAAAGTATTGGTATTTGCACGGGATGGCAGTGCCAGAGAATGGATTAGCGGAATGGTGGATATTGGCGAATAAAGCACCACAGGGAACGCCGCCAGAGAAATTGGAATTAGTAGAAGTGGATGTTCCGGTTCCGAAGTAAAGATTAGTGCCAGAGCTATCTGAATGGTGTGGGGTGTTTTCTCTTATGAAACACAGGAGGAAACACTATGGAAGAGAAGACTGCCATTGAAAATTAGCTATTACAGAATATTTCAGCAGTCAACTAGGGCGTGTCATCAATTAGGGATCAGCAGTGGCTCGGCCATACTTCCAGAAATAACGCTAAACGCTATATGGGTCGTATTCTGCTTGATGTGGGTAACGCACTAAAGAAGCGGCCCATCTTTAAGCTGAACTAAGTTGACTATGTACCAGTGGTAAGGCGTGATTTGATAATGTCAGCCTGAGCCTGTTTTACCTGAAGAGTATGGTGCACTTATTTAAATGCCTTAGGCTTTTTTCTAGTACCTTTTGTTGTGTGAAAATCATTTTCACACATTGATATCTTCACAGCCAAAACTGTTGAATAAGGTACGAACTTCTATCAAATTAGTTCCAATACCGTTTTGTGTAATGCCAATAGAGAAAGTCATTGAAGATATTCTGTCGTTTGGAAGAGGAAAAAAAGAGATAACTCCTTTTGTGGATAGTTTGTCATCTGACAACCCAAAAGCTCCACCTACACTCTCATATGTATTTCCTAGATCATCTACGCCGTCTCCCCAAATAGTTGTAAGATTCGCCAGAACATCATTTTCGTTTTCAAACATGGGGACTGGGGGAGTCAGCTCATATTCGATGCGAATAGCATCGTTATCGCAATGTAAATAGTTAATATGCCACTCATATTCAGACAACACATCCTTAAATGACTTGTCAATAACAACAATAGATTCAGATCGTGAAAGAGACAAAAAACTACATCACATAGCTAAAGGACTGTAAGGGTATAAGCTTGAAGCTAAATTGTACATCCAACAGCTCTAACTAATACTGCTCTTCGGGTACTACTGGATGTAGCAACCCATGTGAATATAAGTCTATCTCCGTTTCGTATAGAAAATCTTCCAGAGCTTCCAAGTCTATTGTAATTACCAATTGAACCATGGAATTGATAACCGGCATCTCTAGTATGCGAGCTGTACGGAGGATTAATTTTGTACCATCCGATAACGTCTTGAACCATTGCTACAGTGACCTGTTGGCCTAACATAAGGCGACTACTAGGAGACAGGATAAATAAAAATTTAGCCCCATTGGAACCCAATCCCAATCAAATGGCACAGCACGACGCAGTGATGATCGCCCAGTTTCTGTCGGAACTCAGAACCAACTTCAAATAGAAGACTTTGAGAATATGAGCGAAGAATTTAACATTTCCTATCGACCGAGAAGTGAAGGGCGATCGCCGCAAACCCTTATCCCCACCAATATGGCGGTTGCCGCTCAGAAAGCTCTGGATAATTTAGAAGCGGAGTATGGGGATCTCGATGATTTTGTGCGGGAACGGTTGGGCTATGAATCCAAGGCAGCAATGTATGCAGTGTTGTATGCCGAGCAAATTGATGCCCTCGCCCTCGCCTTTTCCCAGAAGGACAAAGGCAAAATTTTTCTCAATGGCGACCAGACAGGAAACGGCAAAGGTAGATTTGGAGCTGCCAATATCATTGATGCCCAACGACAGGGCTATATTCCTGTATTTGTGACCCAAAAGCCGAATCTCTATGCTGCGATGCTGGAGGATTTGGCGGATATTGGGCATGGTGGACTCACGCCGTTTATGACCAATAACAGTGAAAAGCTCATCTTGAAAAATGGGTCAGTGTTGACCACCGGAGATAAAGCGAGTCAGGAAGCAGAGATGTTTCAACTCGCTAAAGGCTTGGATTTAGGCAGTTATGGCGCAGTGTTCACGACCTATAACCAATTGCAAACGGTCAGTAATCAGGAACCCTATCGTCGGGAATTCTTGAGGGCGATCGCCCATCGTTCCGTCTTTATTTTCGATGAAGCCCATGAAGCAGGCGGTGGTCAAGCTGAAACATGGAATGTCGGACAAGCCCCCAAC
>JBARRZ010000182.1:0-20583 GCA_049644465.1 Limnothrix sp. | reverse complement strand
TATGGGGGCGAAAAAGAATAACCGAAGAAAAACATCTCTCCGGTTTTGGGGTCAACTTTTGGGTGCGCCGTCATGGAAGATTGCAGGCGATCGCCGAAAGTATAATTCCCAAACGTATTCAGTTCCGGCAGCCCTAAAGCATGGGGTTCGCCCCCCTCCCACGTCGCGAGAAACTTGCCAGCATGCCAGACCAATGCCGTATTGGCCGGATTTTTAAATGGGCCTTCAGGAAGTTCCATCTGGGGCGGCTCCATCATGCCACTCCAAATCGCTTCTTGGGCAGCATTTTCCTTTAAATAACCTTTTGTTTGGACGTAGCGATTGCGATAAGATGCTTTGCCATTTTGGAGGTGAACGCCGTGGATCATGCCATCCCCATCAAACCAGTGATATCGCCCGATGGGTGCAAATTGAGGGTTAGGGCCATTCCGCAAAAACATCCCCGCTAATTCTATGGGAATTTCGCCAATAACTTCTAGCGTTCTACCGTAGCCTCTTCTGGAATGGGGGCAAAGTTACCCGAAAGAAAGGGATCTGTGGTCGTTGTCGCCACCATCAATATTGCCCTGCAATTTCTACAATTTTGTCTGTAGCTCAACCCAATTGATCTAGTCGAGGTCACGGCGATCGCCCCTCAAAATATGCAAGACATCTCATCCTTGAGAATCCCTATTAGATCTATCCAATTCAATGTTGTTGATCAACCTAAATCTTGAGACTAATTCCTAGGCGATCGCCCAAATCCCTTACCCGCCCCATGAAACCCTGAAATAATTTGTAATAAAGTGTATAAACTATTCACACAAAAGGGTTTAAAGCCTACCTAGGAGCTTGTTAGACTGTAACCTACATTTAAGACCCCAGTCTCACGCGGTTATTCCCTTGATAGAGACTAGCCCACCCTATAAAAACAGACACGATAATTTACGGATATGGTAAATACTGTTAACAAGTCTTCTGAAGTAGAAGAACTCCGCCCCGGCGTCAAAGTTCCTGCCAAAGAAACGATCCTAACCCCACGCTTTTACACCACCGATTTCGATGAGATGGCCAAAATGGATCTCACCGTCAACGAAGAAGAATTAGAAGCAATCATTGAGGAATTCCGCGTAGACTACAACCGTCACCACTTCGTACGGGATGAGTCCTTCGACATTTCCTTTGACAATATCAATGGCGAAACCCGTAAACTCTTCATTGAGTTTCTAGAGCGTTCCTGCACCGCCGAATTTTCCGGCTTCCTACTTTACAAAGAATTAGGCCGTCGTCTTAAAAAGACAAACCCTCTCTTGGCAGAAGGCTTTAACCTAATGTCCCGCGACGAAGCCCGTCATGCAGGTTTTCTCAACAAAGCCCTCACAGATTTCAATCTTTCCCTTGACCTCGGCTTTTTAACCAAAAGTCGTAGCTACACATTCTTCAAGCCCAAATTCATCTTCTACGCGACTTACCTCTCGGAGAAGATCGGTTACTGGCGCTATATCAAGATTTATCGTCACCTCGAACAGCACCCAGAAGATCAGATTTATCCAATCTTTAAGTTTTTTGAGAATTGGTGCCAAGACGAGAATCGCCACGGTGATTTCTTTGATGCAGTCATGAAGACTCAGCCCAGCATCCTCAACGACTGGAAAGCGCGCTTATGGTGTCGCTTCTTCCTGCTCTCTGTCTTTGTAACAATGTATCTCAACGACATTCAGCGCTCTGGATTCTATGAGTCCCTTGGCTTGGATGCCCGTACGTTTGACCGCGAAGTCATTAACGAGACTAACAATACGGCTGGTCGGGTGTTCCCCGTCGTGCTTGATGTAGAAAATCCTAAATTCTACGAGCGTATGGAAGTCTGTGTTAGCAATAGCGAGAAGCTTGCTGTTATTAATGCGACTGATGCACCAAAAGCGATCAAAATTCTGAAAAAGTTACCGACTTATTTCTCGAATATTTCGCAGCTGTTGAGCTTGTATTTGATGAAGCCGATCCGTGTTGATCAGCTAGAAGGTACTGTCCGCTAATTCAATCAAAAATCGCCATGATTTTTGGTAGAGAATAAAAAGCCCCTTAGAAATCTGCTTTCTAAGGGGCTTTTTTAAGGTTGATAGATGAAACTTAAATTATTTTTCTGCGTCAAGGAATATAGAAGGATAAATTAGACAGCTTTCTTCTCTTTCAATTTTGCGCTAAGAGAAAGGATATTTGAGGGTTTCTGGGAAGATTGTAGTTCCAAGGATCTATTTTTTTTGACAGACCACTCACCCGTGATGGGATCGCGGAGGGTCTGAAAAGGTGCTTTTGCTAGTTCTGGGTCGCAGGGAGTCGCCATAGAATTGCCCTTAGATATATCTTTATGTGATCTTTACGTAATCAATACATTTTAACGAATTATTGTCATTTGGGAAGGGGGGCTTGACCATTCATAGGGCCATTTGTCGTAGAACGTACTTTTAAAGGGTTTAGTTGTCTGGAATGTTTGAGGCTGTTAGGCTAGAGGCGATCGCCCCATTACCGCAGTAGTTAACGCCAACCTATGATCGACAATACGTTCTGGACAAAAGTTCTCGCATTTTCGGAAGAGACGAGCCATCGCATTGGGGATGAGCTACTGGGCAAGTTTGGCAAGTTGCAGGCGGTGCGAAAGGATGATGGCAGCTTGGTGACGGAGGCGGATAAGTGGTCTGATGCGGAAATTCGGGCGGCGATCGCCGAGACATTCCCCGACCATGGCGTACTGAGCGAAGAGACTTTACATATTTTTCCGGCAGAAGATTGGTGCTGGATTATTGATCCCATCGATGGCACGACGAATTTTACGCGGGGAATTCCGATCTGGGGGATTTCCATAGGCTTGTTTTACAAAGGCTCACCGATTTTTGGCTACGTACATTTCCCGGTAATTTGTCAGTCCTACCACGGCTATTGGTACGGGGATTCTGGTTTAACAGGGCCGACGGGAGCCTATTGCAACGGCGAACCGATTCACACCAGCCCCGACGAGCCGAGCATGAATCATATTTTTAATCTTTGTGCGCGCAGTACCGATGTGGTGGCGAACAAGTCTTTTCCCTGCAAAATTCGGTTGATGGGGGTGGCAAGTTATAACATCTTGATCGTGGCGGCTGGAGCAGCTTTGGGCGGTGTAGAAGCAACGTCTAAAATTTGGGATATCGCGGCGGTGTGGGCAATATTAAAAGGCGCTGGTGGGGCGATCGCCAGTCTTGAACCCAACCCCATTTTTCCATTAACCGTGGGCAAAAATTACGGTAGCCGACCTTTCCCCTGTGTCACCGCCAGCCGCGCAGATTTGATTCCCGTTTTTAAACCTCTGGTACAATTTATCGGCGATCGCGTTTGCGAGAAGTACGAGTTGTAGGGAATTCGATAAAATATATCCCTGAGCATTTTTACAAGGACGTTCTACTGCCATGACTGTTGCGGTTGCCATTGACCATCTCCAAAAAAGCTACGGTGCGACCCAAGCCGTAAAGGATGTTTCCTTTGAAGTAGAGCAGGGCAAAATTTTTGGTTTACTCGGCCCCAATGGCGCGGGAAAAACCACCACAATCCGCTGTCTCTGTACCCTTGCGAAACCCGATGCAGGCAAAGTCGAAGTGTGCGGGATCTCTGCTTTGACCCAACCCAAAACTGTGCGGCAACGTCTCGGATATGTGGCGCAGGAAGTGGCGATCGACAAAATTCTCACCGGGCGTGAACTCCTAAATTTGCAAGCGGCACTTTATCATTTACCGAAAAAATTTATTAGCCAGCGGGTTGATCAACTACTCGAAGCGCTGGGTTTAAGCGATTACGCCGAGCAAAAAACGGGCACTTATTCTGGTGGTTTGAGAAAACGTTTGGACTTAGCTGCGGGACTACTGCATCAGCCCGATGTGTTGGTTTTAGACGAGCCGACGGTGGGTCTTGATATCGAGAGCCGTGTGGTGGTGTGGGACTTTTTGCGGCAATTGCGGGCGGCTGGGACAACGGTTTTAATCACGAGTCATTATCTCGAAGAAATTGATGCCCTTGCGGATAGTCTCGCCATTATTGATCAGGGCAAAGTCATCGCCAACGGTACGCCGAATGAACTTAAGGATCAGGTGGGCGGCGATCGCATTACCCTGCGCATTCAAGAATTCACGTCTGACGCAGATGTTAATAAAGCGAAAGAGATTATTGATGGTTTGGAATTTGTCGAAAATGTCATCGTTAATAGTACCCAAGGCAACTCGTTAAATCTGGTGGTGGGTCGTCAGGGTAATCACCTCAGCACCATTGAGCAAACGATTCAGAATGCGGGTTTACCGATTTTTAGCTTGAGTCAATCGCGCCCAAGTTTGGACGATGTTTATCTAGCGGCGACGGGGCAAACCTTGATGGATGCAGATTTGGCGGCGGCAGCGACGCGGGATCTAAAAAAAGAGAAAAAATTGCAGATGAAGTAGGGGAAGACGCGGGGATTTGGTGACGGGGAGACGCGGTGAGAAGGAGGGATGATTAGCGTTTGTGGGCTAATCGGCAAAAAAATAGTCCTTGATTGTGCTTATTTTTCCTTTTTCAATTGAAATCTCTGTTTCAAACAAAATAATCCCCGTGTCACCCGCTCTCCCCGTCACCGTGTCCCCTCTTCTCCCCGTCAACAATTAAGGGCGATCGCCGAAACATATCTCCTTTAATAAGCGTGTGAGCCTGCCATTCCGGTAGAGTTTCGCGGTAATCGGTGCGGTAATGTCCCCCACGACTTTCGGTACGCCATGCGGCACTTTTGAGGATTAGATGCGCCACATCCACAAGGGTTTTGGTTTCGGCATAGAGGCGAATATGGGTTTCGGCGGCGGGGTCAGTAAACGCGGTGACAGTCTCAAAATCCGTTTGAATCAGTTGGGCAATTTTCATTTCTTGCATTTGAGTTTGCCAATCAGAAACTTGGGCGATCGCCTCATTGAGTACCGCTTGTTCCCGACAAATCCCCGCACTCTGCCAGAGCAATTTAGGGAGTTGTTCGCGGATAATTTGTAATTTCTCAAACTCTTTTACCGTGTAACTTTCTTTAACCTGAAGAACTATCTTTTCGGGTAAAGATTCGGGATTTTTCGGCTGGAGATGTTCCAATTGCGCCGCAAAAACCAAACATTCTAACAACGAATTACTAGCCAAACGATTTGCCCCATGAACACCAGTACTCGACGTTTCACCGATGGCATAAAGTCCGGGAATCGAAGTCTGGCAATCGGTATCCGTCGCGATGCCGCCCATCCAATAGTGTGCCGCCGGGGCAACGGGAATCGGCTCCGACAAAACATCCACGCCCCACTCTGCACACATCCGAATAATGTTGGGAAATCTGCGCCGGATTTTTTCTTCTGGAATCACGCTGAGATCGAGATAAACGTTGGCATTGGCGGGGTCGTCGGCATTTTCTGCTAAATAATTAAAAATCGCCCGACTCACCACATCCCTCGGCGCTAGCTCTCCGTCTGGATGGTAATCGAAGGCAAAGCGATCGCCCTTTAAACCGAGCAAATGTGCCCCTTCGCCGCGCACGGCTTCACTGATCAGAAATCTAGGCGCACCCGTTACAGTTAGGGCTGTGGGGTGAAATTGAAAAAATTCTAAATCCCGCAGCTGCGCTCCCATGCGCCATGCCAACGCCACGCCATCCCCGGTACTCACAGTCGGATTTGTGGTCTGGGCGAAAACTTGACCGCCGCCCCCCGTCGCCAAAATGACTGCCCCCGCATCGATCCACTGGATTTTATTTTCGTAGAGGACACTCACCCCCTGACAGCGTCCCGCTTCGTTACGCCGGAGTTGGAGGGCAAAGGCTTGGGCAACGATGTGGATATTTGGGCGGGCAATCACCTGTTCAATCAGGGTCATCACGATCGCCTTGCCAGTCGTATCAGCGGAATGCAGCACGCGGGGGCGGGAGTGGGCAGCCTCTAGAGTCATCGCCAAAGCCCCATCTTTGCGGTCAAACGCCACGCCCATTTCAACGAGATGATCAATGGCAGCCTTGGCATTATTAACCAAAAAATCTACGGCCAGCGGATCACAAAGACCAGCCCCCGCCACGAGGGTGTCTTGGAGGTGTAGATCAGGGGAATCCATCGGGGCGATCGCCGCCGCAATTCCCCCCTGTGCCCATTTACTGGAACCCGTGCGTAACTTAGCTTTCGTGACCAAACCGACCCGCAGATGACCCGGCAATGACAGCGCCGCATACAAACCCGCCGCACCACTCCCAATCACCACAACATCAAACTGGGTCGGTAGATTTGTCACGCTGGTCATTCTCTCAAGGGGCAATAAATTTCAATCACTATAGCTTTAATGTTTCCTAAGTGCGTGGTTTTACGTAAAACGGCGATCGCCAATCTTCTGAAAAATAATCAAGCGATCTCCTTTTTCTCCATATTAAAAACATAGCCAAAAGCATATCGATAACTTGTTCCCTTTAAAATGCTAGTTCCTTCAGAGTCTGCGATGATATCACACGTAAATTAGGCTATGACCCTATACTTTGCGGTAAAATCTCTCAGTTAGATAGACTTAATTCTTAGTAGAAAAAATCTCTATGGAACCCGGTATGCAATCATCAGACAAAGCTCTTGATCCAGATGGGCAAATACAACTTCCGCTTGAGTTGAAAGCTCCCAATGGTGACACAGTCTTAATGAGGCTCAACCCAGAGACTGATCCTGATGGTCTGATCAGCCGTCTTGATATGGAGAAAATACCTTCTAGTGACGGTTTAAGTCGCGCTCTTGGAAGTGTTCCACAAATTGCATCGGCGATCGCCTTGAGCCAGAGTTTCAGGATAGTGATGCCTGCTGGTGTTATCGGGAATCTTGTGACCTTGGTTAAAGATCCCGCGATGAGTGGTCTGGCTACAACATCGATTGTTGGAGGTGGAGGCCGAATTATTGGAACAGCTGGTCTAGCAAGTATGGGTGCTTTTATCGCTCCAGTTGTTGTGTGGACTATCCTTGCATTCTTAACAGGTCAGTTTTTTCTTACACAGATCCAGAGAAATACACGTGCTATTTTCGAAGAACTACGTAATATTCTGTATTTTTTAGTAGCAAAGGAAGAAAGTGATCTTGGAGCAAAAATTGAATTTTTACATTATGTAAGCACTAATTTCAACGCATTAAATCGTAATTCAGAAATGCGAGTCTCAACGTTAACTAATCTTCAAAAGATAAATATTGAATCACTAGCTGCTCTAAAGCTTTGGACATACAACATAGAAAGAGAGCTGGAAGATATTAGTATTGCCGTTGATTTAGTTAGGCAGAATAAAGATAGAAAGAACAATATAGGCAAAGTTGTCAATCTAGTAGGAGAGACTCGTCAGCATATAAATCGTGCTCTAGCTTCTTGGCAATGTTATTCATTAGGAAGCACATTGGAAATTCAGCTGGGATCTATTTTTGATCCCTCTTTACTTGACTATACGAAAAAATCTTTAGCGCAACAAGCAACAGGATTTAAATCAGCATTAGTGAAAGCAGAGAATATTTGGAATGATTGTAGAAATATATCTCACTTTAGTGAGTCACCCCAGTTTAAGGCAGGGCAAATACACGAATTTTCAAGAGATCTGACCGAGTTTACTGAAAGAATTGATAGTTCAATTGACTCTAGTGAAAAATATATTAGTGGCATAGAGACTTTGGAAACTAAAGGTATAAATCTGCTTTACTACAACAACTCATTTTATCGACCTAGCCAGAAATTTTTAAGTTCCAATGATTAGCGATCGCCCCCGTATTTGCCATGTAGATAGGTGGCGATCGCCTTTTGAATGATTTGTTTCTGTGCATCAAATTCCGTCATCTCTCTCAAATTCCCCTCCTCGGAGGGGTTAGGGGTGGGTGCTTTTCGGGGTGGTGAAAGGTCTGATCGAGAATCCCTCCGGCTTCGCCACCTCCCTTTGGAAGGGAGGCAGTGGGTGACATAAGTTTCTGATTATGCTTGTTGATCCACGTCGCCAATTTTGAGATTGCCACCAACTTTAATATCGGCGATCGCCTCCTGACTGACATTCTCGCCAGAACTAGCTTGCCGCTTCACATTGCCAATCTCTGCATCCCCGATCACATCAAGATTTTTTAGCAAAACCTGCTTCACCGTTACGTCTTGCTCTAATGTCGCCAAAATCTTTTGCAACTGCGCCGCAAACTCCTGATCATCCTCTAAAAGTTGTGCCAGCTCAGTTTGGAAGCGATCCACATTTTTCGCCGATGGTTCAGCCTCCGCCTTCGTGATTTTTCCTGCCACATCCTCCGCCCGAAATTTTGCTCGCACCACAGCACCACATCCCAGAGCTTGCCGAGATTTTCTGAAACCAGATCCCCTAAATTTTCGCTACTTTTTTCAAGGGCCTTCGTAAACAAAATTGTCGTTGCAGAAGTCGCAATTGTGGTGAGCGTTACTGGATCGAACATGATTATTTCTGCCTTAGAAACGATACATTTCTCTTAGTGTATGCCTGCTAATTTAAACTGAGACTTTTTGGCAAGAGAATATTCTCTAAGACCCAGTTCCTAACTAGAAATATGAACATAAAAAAATCTCCCCAGTAAAGGAGAGATTCTTTCTATATTTCTTAACGGAGAATTGCTGCATTTTGAGCAAGCTACCTTGTTCTAAACTTTGAAGCCGCATTAATACTGTCGCGACAATAGAACATTACGAAAGGCAAAATCAAATCAGTAAGCATCAGTGGAAAATACCGTGCATCATCGTCTTGATCTTTTACTGACTCAACATGCTTTTGAGCATCCATGCTTGCTTTTCGTGGGTACGAATGCGGCCACCTAACAATTCGCTACTGGAAATTTCATTTACTTTTTCTGCTTGTTGCAAGACGCCACTGAGCTTGCCGGCGAGAGTTTCATGGTCGTTGACGAGCTGTTGTACCATTTCTTCGGCATTTGGTATACCACTAGCTTCTTCTAAAGAGCTTAACTCTAAGAATTGCTTGAAAGAACCGGGTGCGGACAAACCGAGTACACGGATGCGCTCTGCGATATCATCGACGGCGATCGCCAATTCTTGATACTGCTCTTCTAAAAGATTGTGAATACCGTAGAACATATTACCTTTTACGTTCCAGTGGTAGTTCTGCGTTTTCAAATAAAGTAGGTAAGTATCCGCAAGGATGTGAGAAAGAGATTGAGCAACGGTTAAAGATGCATCTTGCTGGCTCTCATTGTTGTTATTCTCAAGTTTGCTGTCGTTATAAAAAGTAGCGGTAACCATCTGTTTTATAGTTCTCCTTAATTAAATTTAGTGGTTGTAAAGTTCGTCTGGTGAAATCAATAGATATTTCGGCGCAGACATTATCTTTGTAAGGCGTTATTAACTGAAATAAATAATTAAATATTTTAATTAATTCAGTGCAATCGTTGTAGCAGTTGGGTAACTGATACTTGACTGTGACTATTTGGCGATCGCCCAGATGCCGTCGTCATTTTGGTCAAAACTGTTTTCAATACTCATCCATGCTCGGTAAGCAGCTACGTGCTCATTTTCTTCCTCTGCATAGACTTCGTTGTAGGTTTTCACAAAAGCTTCTTGCGCTTCCGGTGAAAGCCGTTCTTGAATAGCATTAGGCAAGTCAGAAGTTGAGTCTACCCGACCGGTATCAAAGCGCGACAAAATAAAGTCATTACAAGAATGAATTTCGTCACCGCCACTTTCACGGAATATGCGTTCAACTTCGGGGCTTTTCTCCATATCGACTTCCGCCGTGACCATCAAGCCACCTTCTTTAATGCGAGTCTCATATAGAGCAGCTTTTTCTTTCGGTAATCCCAGACTCGCTAGAGCCGAGACAATACCTGCCCCTGCACTTCCGGCGATCGCCCCGCTTGTCGCACCCAGTAATGCCGCACCAATAGGACCACCGGCCACTACCGCACCGACAAAGGGCACAAACAGGACACCGAAACCACTAAGCGCACTAAATACCGTACCGAGGAGCGCACCAAAGACTGCACCAGATTGGATACCATCTTTAATCACGTCGCCGCGACTGATAAATCCAGTAATTTGCGTTTCCGACTCCAGATTCCTACCGATGATAGAAATATTTTCACGCTTTACGCCCAAGTCAATAATCTGACTTAGCATCTTGCCTGCTTCTGCACGGTTTTCAAAAATACCGGATACAGTGCAGCATTTCTTCGCTGTTGTTGCCGTCATTTGGGCTGATGTTGGTTGTGTTAGGGTTGTGTTTTTTTCGAGTGTTGCAGTATTCATACGATATCCTTTTGTCTTTACGGTTAGCTTGGGCTGGGGGTAAAGAGATATCTAGAAATGACTTGAAGCTTTTTTGAAAGAATGTTCTAACTCGCGCCAAGCGTTTTCAAAACCTTCGCTGATGTTATCCCATGCTGCTTCGCTAGAATCCTGCAACTCATCTAATTTTTGCTGGGCAGTTTCACGCTTGCTGGAGAGGTCTTCCAATACTTCGTTGTATTGAATGCGACCTTTCGCTTCAGCTTGATTTGCTTTCGCTCTGAATTCGTCCATTCGGGCGTCCACCAAGTCAATTTGCGCCTTGATTTTGTCCTTGCAGGCTTTTTTGTTGCTCACGTTCGTTTTCGGATCTAATTTAATAATTGTTTGGTTAGCCATAAAGTTGGGCTTTAAACCTCCTTTTGTTCAATAGTTGAAGCGAGAAATACTTTGTTAGTAAAAACTAAGTTAGAAACAAAGAACTCTTGTTTTGTAAAAGTTTTTCACAAGAAAAGAGAAGTGTTCATTTCGTTTCTCGACTTCTGTTACCACTATAGGGCTTATAACTAAGCATCTCATCTGTCGATAGTGAGAGAAAACCTCAAAACCCTCTATTTCCAAAGGTTTTCCTCGCTTCTGTTCGGTTCACCAAGTCAGTCTTTACGGTTTCCCGAACTAAAAAACAAAGCATTTCAACTGTTAAAAAAAGAATCTCAAGACGTATTCAAAAAAAAAGAGGCTATATCTTGAGACGGATTGCAAAATGCGAGAATCAAACTAAAAAACCGATCTAGAAATAACAAAATGTTTATAAGCTTAATTTAAGCTGCCAACTAGAAAGGTTGGCATAAAGGCCTAAATATAAAGCAAACACTTTGAAGGAATCCAGACGAGTGGTTGGTTGATACCCACTTCTCTTGAAACTATGTCTGCAGATTTAGCCTACGGAGGAGTTTTAGGGATAGCAAAGTGTCTGAGCCGGTCTCCGTCTGGGGATTGATCGCAGTTTAAAAAGGCTGTAGTGATTGATATACTTTGTTTTTTGCAGTTTTTATTTCCCATGGCACAAGGTAAGACAAAGCAAGTGACGACTCCTTTTGCAGTCCCTTTAAGTCTGAGGCGGCTTTTGGCCTATGACAGGGCTTGGCTGCGAGGGGATGTTTTGGCAGGTGCGACGGTTGCGGCTTATCTGATTCCTCAATGTATGGCTTATGGTGAATTGGCTGGTGTTGATCCGGTTGCTGGGCTGTGGGCTATTTTGCCGGCGATGGTGGTTTATGCGTTGTTGGGTTCTTCGCCGCAACTATCGGTTGGCCCGGAGTCTACGACTGCTGTGATGACTGCTGTGGCGATCGCCCCGTTAGCCGCGAGCGATGGTAGTGATTACGGTTTATTAGCAGCGGCTTTGGCTTTAATCGTTGGCGTTATTTATGGTGTCGGCTACGTTTTACGGCTCGGATTTTTAGCGAATTTATTATCAAAGCCGATTTTGGTGGGCTATATGGCAGGTGTCGCCGTGATCATGATTGCGGGACAGTTGGGTAAGGTGAGCGGTATTCGTATTGATGCAGAAACTATTTTTGGCGAAATTCAAGCTTTTTTCACTCATTTACCCGACGCTCATTTGCCGACTGTGTTGTTGTCGGGTGCAGTTTTGATTTTTTTGTTTGCTGTACGAGCATGGTTTCCGAATGCGCCGGGGCCGTTATTGGCAGTTTTGCTAGCGACGCTTGCGGTCAAAATTTTGCATCTTGATGAACTAGGTCTGGCGGTAGTGGGCGAAATTCCAGCAGGCTTACCCTTACCCAAATTACCCATTGTGTCTCAATCGCAATTAACCGCACTGATTTCGGCGGCGATCGGGATTGCGGTGGTGGGATATTCCGATAACGTGCTGACTGCCCGTGCGTTTGCGGCACGAAATGGCTACAAAATTGATGCGAATCAAGAGTTGTTGGCGCTCAGTTTTTCGAATCTGGGTTCTGGTTTGGTGCAAGGTTTTCCGATTAGTAGTAGCGGTAGTCGTACGGTAATTGGTGATGCGCTGGGTAATAAGACACAGCTTTTTTCGCTTGTGGCGATGGTGATTGTAATCTTCGTGCTGCTATTTTTGCGACCTGTGCTTGCGTTATTTCCGACTGCGGCCTTGGGTGCGCTGGTGATCTATGCGGCAACGCGATTGATTGAATTTTCTGAATTTCGGCGTCTCCAACGTTTTCGCAACACAGAATTGGCGCTGGCTTTGGTGACTACGATTGGCGTGTTGGCAACAGATCTTTTAGTCGGGATTGCGATCGCCGTCGGTTTGTCGGTGGTGGAATTATTCGCGCGGGTCGCCCGTCCCCATGACGCTGTACTGGGTCAGGTTTTAGGCTTAGCCGGTTGGCATGATATCGAGGATTGGGAAAATATCAGCACCATTCCGGGACTGGTTCTTTATCGTTACGATGCCCCGATTTGCTTTGCCAACATCGAGAATTTTAAGCAACGAGCCATGGCGGCGATCGCCACAGAAACAGAACCAGTGGAATGGTTTGTATTAAATGCAGAAGCAACGGCCGAAGTGGATATTACCGCCGCCGATATGCTGGCAGAACTCCACCAAGAACTAAAAGATCAAGGAATTACCTTCGCGCTGGCCCGCGTCAAACAGGATTTATACGGTCAACTACGACGGTCTGGATTGCTAGAAGTGATCGGCATTGACTACATTTTTCCGACGCTGCAAACAGCCGTAAACGATTTTGAAACTCGTCATCAAGCCGAATCGGTGTAGATCATCTACAGAATTCAGTGAGATTAAAGGCTATTTGGCCTGAGTTTGTGAAAAGTAAAACTTGACGCGGTGAGAGGGAGAAATGGTGACGCGGAGAAAGGGAGAAATGGTGACGCGGAGAAAGGGAGAGCTGATGGTAGAGAGATTTTGATTAAAAAAATATTAGTTTGCGCCGATCTCTTTGTCTCCGAGTCCCCTTGTCTCCAAGTCTCCCTTTCAAAGTTTTCTCAAAGCCTCAACCCGAACTCGCGTGCTTCATTCTCCAAGCATATGTAGTTTGTACAAACCTGCGTACAAACCATCTTGGGCGATCAATTCGTTGTGATTACCTGTTTCAATAATTTCGCCTTGCTTGAGCACAATAATCTGGTCTACGTCCCGAATCGTCGAGAGGCGGTGCGCAATAATAATCGCTGTGCGGTCTTCGAGTAATGTTTCTAAAGCCGTCTGAATTAAAGCTTCTGTACCGACATCTAAGCTAGCGGTAGCTTCGTCCAACACCAAGATTTTCGGGTCACGAATAGCGACACGGGCAAAGGCGAGTAATTGTTTTTGACCACCAGAAAGGTTCGTACCTCTTTCGCGCAGTGCTGTGCTGTAACCTTGAGGCAATTCTTCGATTAGCGCATCAACATTGGTGATTTTGGCGGCGCGTTGAATTTCTTCTAGAGGGTAGTTTTCGCCGAGGGTAATATTGCGTTGGACATCGCCAGCAAACAGAAAGCTTTCTTGAAGAATTACGCCAATGTGTCGTCTGAGTTCTTGTTGAGGAATGTCACGGATATCAACGCCATCAACGAGAATGCGGCCTTCGGTGGGATCATAAAGGCGGCAAAGTAACCGGATAATCGAGCTTTTGCCTGCACCGGTTGGGCCAACGAGCGCAATTTTTTGGCCGGGTTTGATGGTGAAGTTGAGATTTTTCAAAACATATTCGTCGGATTTATAGCCAAAGGAAACGTTATCGAAAGTGATCTCGCCGGAGCCTGCGCCGTCTGACAGCATCGGGGAATGATCGTCTGTGTGGCGATCTTGGATTTCGACTGGCTTGGACATTAATTCATTAATGCGTTCAATGGCGGTGAAGCCGGATTGAAACATCGTAAATTTGTCGGCAAATTGTCGGAGTGGGTTAAACAGTCGCTGGGAATAAAGGATGAAGGCGGCAAGGACACCGAAGCTGAGAGCGTCTTGGTAAATAAACCAACCGCCTAGCCACAGCACACCGGCGATCGCCACCAAGGCAACCCACTCTAAAGTTGCAGAAACTGCTGAATCGTGAAAAATAGTTTTATTGACAGCTTCTCGGTAACGGTCATTCACTTTACGGAACATTTCAGAGTTGATTTGTTCGCGGCGAAAGAGCTGCACGATATTGATACCAGAGACGTTTTCCTGCAACATCGCGTTGAGTTGAGAAAGTTCTTCGCGGGCTTGGTAGTTGGCTTTGCGGTATTGTCGTTGAAAATAAATAATCAGAAATGCCACGGGCACGAGCATTAGCACGAGCAAAGTCGCCAGTTTCCATTGCAAGGCGAAAATTGTACCGATAATAACCAGCAGATAAATAATGTCGTTGAGAATGCCGATCGCCCCACTGGCAAAAACATCGCCGAGAGCTTCAACGTCGTTGGTGAGGCGGGTCACCAGTTTACCGACAGGCATCCGATCAAAAAAGCGTGAGGACAGAGAAGTGACGTGATCAAACAAATCTTGGCGGACACCAGCGGTAATTTCTTGACCCACTTTTTGGACTAAAAAGCCTTGTAGTGAAGCGAAAGCGAGCCGAACCAAAATTGTGCCTAGAAGCAATAAAATTAGCCGATTTAGACCTTCGTCCACTGGCAAATCTCGCAGAAATCCCCAAATTTCTTTGTTCTCGCCGCGCAATAGGGAAATCGATTGGCCGACAACGAGGGGCTGGATCGCGCCTGCCACTGCCAGCGGAATCAACAACACAATCGACAAAATGAGGGTGGCAATATTGCGTTTGGCGTAAGGAATGAGCCGCCCCGCGAGCTGCCAATCATTGTCTTTATTTTTCTTCTGCAACGGGGATGCGATCGCCATAAAAATCCACAAAAAATCAAGATATCTAGTATATCGGGCTATTACCGTAGAGGTGGGCAATTTGTTCGTCAGTAACATCTTTTGCGGGACAATCGAACAAAATTTCGCCTTGTTTTAAACCGATTAGGCGATCGCAGTGACTTTTGGCAAATTCAAGCGAGTGGAGACTAACAATCAGTGTTTTTCCGTGGCGATCGCAGAGTTCAACCAGCAAATCCATCATGTCGTGACTGAGCTGCGGATCCAGACTAGAGATCGGTTCATCCGCCAAAATAATCGCCGGATCTTGCACTAAAACTCGCGCCAATGCCACTCGCTGTTTTTGGCCGCCAGAAAGTTCACTCGTGCGCTCAAACATTTTTTCGGGAATGCCAACCTGTTCAAGCGCATCTTTTGCCAAGTCACGATTCTGCGGAAAAACCAAAGAAAAAGCTGCTTTCAAAAACGACCATCGCCCCAAATGTCCCGCGTTGACGTTATGAATCACCGCCAAACTTTCAACAAGATTGAGCTGCTGGTAAATCGTGCCAATGTTTCGCTGTACTTTACGCCGCTGTTTTGTGGACAGTGCCGAAAAATCTTCAGCCCAAATTTGTAAAATCCCTTCGGTAGGTGTGAATTTACCGTTGAGGAGATTGAGTAAAGTACTCTTGCCTGCCCCACTCGAACCAATTAACCCAACTTTTTCCCCTGTACAAATCTCGAAACTTAATTGTTTTAAAGCTGCTACACCACGAAAAAAATAGGACAGCGATCGCCCCACAAAAATAGATTCTGTCATTTAGATTCAAATTCGATTCAAACTGATTAGATTATTGCTGAACTGGCATAATTGGATTTTTCGAGAAATCATCAGGATCATAACCAATATCCCCAACAAAGCAGAAAGATAAAGCCAAGTCAAAGTCAGCTTTTTCTAAAGTAAAAGAAGCAGGAATAATCATTCGTAAAATATCACTATGAAACTTACGCCATTCTCGTTGTGCATGGTGGTCAGCGGCAGGAACTTGCGGATAAATTTGTCCTAAAATATAGTCGCGATCAAATTGGTTATCCCCATTATCTTTTTCTTGTAATTGGGTGTCGATTTCTTCGAAGAGGCTACGCATAAAATCAGGGTAACGACCAGATAAAGCAAGGAAAGAAAATAGAATCTTTTTCGTAGCCTCACTTGGTTCTCGGCGCTGCTGCCAAATGATTTTTAGGATTTTGTAAATATTAATTAATCGTTTACCTATACGCGGCGTAATATCAACATATTTACAGCAATCAACAATTAGCTCTAGTTCTTGAGCCGTAATAGTGTTGATTTTATTGATGCTACTCAAGGCTTCTTTTTTTTGTATTTCAATTGTTTCAGATTCAAAAGATTGTTGCGTGGTCTGCTGTATCGGTATGGCTACTTGTGCAGATTCAGTCTGATCTTTCTCAATTGGAATAGGACTAGAGTCTGTTGTGATATCGACTGTATTAGGTATTGCTTCTGGGATTAGTACAGGCAATGATTTCTGTGACTGATCACTTTGATTTTGCTCTGATTCTTCTGGTATTACAACTTGAATTTGTGAGCTGAGGTATTGCTTGGTGACTTCGCGTGAAATGGGGCGCATTCGATAGGGAATTTGGATAATTTTCTCAAGATAATCAATGCCAGAAGGTTTCCCTCGCCGCTTTAAAACACCAGAGTAAACTTCCTCTAAAGCTCTCGCAATGTAGCGATCATCAACGGCAAGAACTACTACAAAAAGCTGCGTTTTTAATAGTAATTGAACAGTTTCTAAAACTTCGACAACTCGCCGGGGTGGGCAACGATCTAGGTCGTCAATATATAAAACGACACGCGGAATACCACGGGGGAACATATTTTTAATTTTGTCCCAATTTTGGTCAGGGGGAAGCAGGCGATCGCTGAGATTTTTTAGGTCTTGTTGCACCTGGTTCAGGATGCCGAGATGGTTGCTGTAATTTTCTGGTTTTAGGCGATCGCCCACAAATTCTGCGAGAGAAACATACTCGGACTTGGGCAATTTTTTACTGTCTTCGGCTAGCTCTTGTTCGAGGCGCTGGATGTTACCTTGGAGTACTTGGAGATCTGGATTTGTTTCGATGCGCTGCTCAATGGCTTGTTCGATTTGTTCTTGGGATTCATAGAGCGCTAGTTCGGCTTCTTCTTTCCATTTTAGGAAGCTATCAACTAGTTTTTGTCCCACTACAATGGTCGGCAGAGAAGGAGCTAACATACTGACAATTTGGGTAATTAAATCAGGTCTTTGTGAGTGAGCTAAAACATATGCAACGATTACACAACTGCCAATCAAGGCCATTAATACCGCAAGGACTCGCCAATTTTTGCACGACCAACGGCTAAAAATACTCCATGAAATTGCTTGGGATCGGTCTTCCATTTTACGAACCATAATGCCTTTCACAACTTCTTTGAAGTCAGGCACATTCTCAGGATCTAAATTCTGTTTTTCCAACTCTTCTTTGACATCTTCACGGAGTTTATCGAGGAGGGGATTGCCGATACGTTTTTCGATAATATTAATCGATGCACCAATCAAAAGATGTTGGCCTGTGTCGGCTTCTGTGATGATTTCTTTTTGCTTTTGCTCGAACGCTAATTTTGCTTTTTGTAATTTTTTTTGCTTGGCTTCAAAGCTCTGAACCGCTTCAGTTTTAGAATCTGCGATAGTCTTTAAAACCATATTTTGCAATTGGTCTTTTTCTTGAATTGTTTTAAAGTTTTCTTTTTGTCCTTCTTTGTCTAAATAGTCGATGAACCATTGGCGATCGCCGGATTCTACTTTGGCGAGAATTTCACTGAGGTTTTGGTGGGAAAGGAGATCAAGTCCGGCTTCTTGGAGTTGATTTTCGAGGGTGATTTGTCGGTCGAGTTCTGCGAAAATTTCTTGCATCAAACTCGCCCAGAGATTCGCCTTGGCATAGCTCCACGCATTGAATTTAATTTGGTAAACATGCCCCACATAGGGCGACAATTTTTTCTCGCGGTCGGGGTCGTTCTCTAAGCCTTCACCCCAAGCCTCCGCCGGAGTTAAGGGGCGACAGCGAATCTCGTGAACTCTCTCCTGAATCAGGTGCATCCCAAAGGATTTGCCGCTACCCCAATTGCCCAAAATCCCTACTGCAATGGGCGGCTGGAGTTGTCGTAATAACAAAACATCGGCGATCGCCTGAAGTTCGTCTTCAATACTGAGCTGATCATCCCCAGTTGCTAAATCATTGCTAATTCCTTGAGGCACATAATTAACTTTGTATTTTTCCGCTTCTACTTCTATTGTATTTGCTGCATTAATGGGCAGTTGAATGTATTGATGAAACTGCTTAAATTGCTTAATTAAATTTTCTCGATTATCTTCAATATATTCGGGGTTTTCTCTTAACTTTCGATTGATTTCTAAAATACTCAATTCGTCCCAATACTGTTGAGCTTCTGGATATTTACTAATGGCTAGTTGAAAATCTTTGACTAGCCCATCATTAACCTTTAGTAGAAACTCAAAATCAATTTTTTCTCGCTGTAAAACGCCAATAACCGTTTCAATTTCACCCAAAATATTTTTGAAAGAACTAATTAGCTCTGGTTGTCTTGAAAAATCGATAGGTTCTGGCTGAGTGAGTTCTGCTTTCTGCATGGTGCGATAAAAAAAGGCGATCGCCTCAATTATAGAAATAGTCCGGGGGCGATCGCCGTATTGATGAAATTCGTGATTTTAAAGCATCAGCATCGTCTGCAATAGAGAATCGATAATCGGTGAAGTCGTCTCTGCTAGTCGGGCGATCGCCAACTCAGCTTCCGGCACAGGCTCAGATAGCGGCACAAACCGAATCCCCGGTCGAGCGAGATTACAAGCAGAAATCGGCAACAGACTTACCCCAAAATCAGAAGCGATAAAACTCAGCATCATCGGAATATCATTCGCTTGCTGCCGAATCTGCGGATAGAAACCAGCATCAGCACAAGCCGCCAAAGTCCGCTTCGACAACCCACAATTCCCGTCATTACGTCCCACCACCCACAAATCCACCGCTAGTTCAGCCAGTTGAATCTGCTCCATCTCTGCCAAAGGATGCGTCTCCGGCAACACCGCCACTAGCGATTCTTTCACCAAAGAAGTACAAGCAATCTCCGCCGTCGCGACAATCGGATCGATCAATCCCACTTCCAAATGTTTTCGTTTTAAAGCCGCCACTTGTTTCCCAGAAGACATTTCTTGCAGCTCCAATTCCACCCCCGGAAAATCATGGTGAAACTGGCGAACAATCTTCAGAATCATTTTGCGACTAGCGACGTTTTCAAAACCAATCCTTAATCGTCCAATCTCCCCCAGCGCGACACGTTTTGTTAACTGAATACTTTGCTCTATGCCCTGAAGAATATTTTTACATTCACCCCAAAAAACTTTTCCTGCAGGCGTTAAAAAAAACTGACGATTTGTGCGTTCTAATAACTCTATGCCAAGATTTTTTTCTAAACTTTTAATTTGCCGACTTAAAAGAGATTGGGTAATATTTAACCGCTCAGCTGCCCGCGTAAAATTCAATTCCTCCGCCACAGCCACAAAATAACGTAACTGCCGCAGCTCAACATTAGTTTCCATACTTGAAAGATATTGCTCTAGATCCAATAAGTAGCCAGTCTAATTTAGCTTCTGAAACATTCAGGCGATCGCCGAACCAGTATCCATTCCCCATCCTAATTTTAATTTGGGAGCACTGCTTACATATTTATCAACCCTAAAACATCGGTACTCTCTGGGGTGCTATTGCTTGGCACGGCGATCGCCGCAAATTAACCGCCGCAACTTCGCTAAAATCAAGGGGAGTCATACCATGAAAATCTGAGTAAATCTCTGGGTGACGAGGGATAAATTCATGAGTTATCCAGAATTTAGTTGGGCGAAGGCAAAGCAAGATTTTGGGTTGCAAACCATTGAAGGCGAACCCTTTTTTCCTGAAATTCCAACAATCCAGCCCAGTTCTCTGTTACAAAAAATCCTGAAGCGCAATATCCCTTGGGCGATCGCCGTGGGTAATGAAAAAGCCCGTTCTGAAGCAATTATTAATCCCATTTTGCTAGAAGTAAAACAGTTTCTCGACAACAAAATCAGTGTGTTTTCTGGGGAAGAATTTAATGTGGAGCCAGAGGTTGGCTTGAATGGCACTTGTGATTTTTTGGTGAGTCAATCCACAGAACAAATTTCGGTAGAAGCCCCTGTATTAATTGTTGTCGAAGCAAAAAAAGATGACCTCAAGCGAGGTATGGGGCAATGTTTAGCGGAAATGGTTGCAGCTCAAAGGTTTAATACTATTTATCAGCGAGAAATCCCGATTATCTATGGCACTGTGACGACTGGAACGGTGTGGCGATTTTTGAAGTTGGAAAATAAGATTGTGACGGTTGATTTAACAGATTATTCTGTGTCGCCGATAGAAACAGTTTTGAGCATTTTGGTTTACATCGCCATTGC
>JBARRZ010000181.1:0-17282 GCA_049644465.1 Limnothrix sp. | reverse complement strand
GCCGAATGTGCCGACATGGGTTGGGGACAATTTAAACCCCTCCTCACCGACACTGTGGTTACTGCCTTAGAACCTATCCAAACGAAATATAACGAGTTGACCGCCGACAAAACCTATCTCGATCAAGTCCTCCGAGATGGCCGCATCCAAGCCGAAGAAGTCGCTAACACAACCTTAGCCCGCGTCAAAGATGCCCTTGGTTTTCTCCCGTCCCTGTAAAATAGGTCGTTACACCTTACTTTTAACAAGACATCCATGACCACCTGCCTGCGTCGCGCCATCGAGAACCGCGAATTTGTCGTCACTGCCGAAGTTGCCCCGCCTAAAGGTGCGAATCCAGAGCATATGTTAGCGATGGCAAATTTATTGAAAGGCAAGGTGCATGGTGTAAATGTCACCGATGGTAGCCGAGCCGTGATGCGGATGTCATCAATAGCGGCCTCTGTTTTATTGCAACAAAATGGTGTCGAGGCAATCTTTCAGATGGCTTGTCGCGATCGCAATGTGATCGGTTTACAAGCGGATCTCATGGGAGCCTATGCCCTCGGCTTACGAAATTTATTGGCATTAACAGGCGATCCAGTCAAAGCTGGCGATCATCCCAAAGCAAAGGCCGTTTTCGATCTCGAATCTGTGCGCCTTTTAAAATTAATCACCAAATTAAACAGCGGTAAAGATTTTAACGATAAAAAATTAACCGATGGCAAACTAGATTTATGGGCAGGGGGAGCTGTTGATCCTCAGCTTACGAATTGGCATTCCATCGAATCACGCTTTGCCAAAAAAGTAGAGTCTGGCGCAAAGTTTTTCCAATCGCAAATGATCACTGACTTTGTGCGTTTTGAAGAATTTATGACCCGTGTAGCCAGCCAATATGATGTACCAATTCTTGCGGGAATCTTTTTGTTAAAGTCGGCAAAAAATGCGAGGTTTATTAATCGTTGTGTTCCCGGTGCGCAGATTCCAGACGGCATTATCGAACGCCTTGAACATGCAGAGAAGCCCTTAGAAGAAGGCATTAAGATTGCGGCAGAACAAGTTAAAATTGCCAAAAATCTTTGCCATGGCGTTCACCTAATGGCTGTGAAGCGAGAAGACTTGATTCCGCAAATTTTAGATTTAGCTGATGTTGCTATTTCGCCACAAACTGAGCCGGTGCTAGCCTAAACAACTTTTATGTCTCAAACCTATTCTTTCCATACCCTTGATGTTTTTACAGAGCAGATCTTTGGGGGAAATCCTCTGGCTGTTTTTCCAGAAGCACAGGGTCTAAACACTCAAAAAATGCAGGCGATCGCCAAAGAATTGAACTTGTCAGAAACGGTGTTTGTTTTACCACCAGAACAAGCTGATTGTGATTTTAAACTGAGGATTTTTACGCCCCTTGCTGAAATTCCGTTTGCTGGACATCCTACTGTTGGTACTGCTTATCTATTGGCTCATTTAGAATTAATTGAAACCGGGGCAGCACTTACGAATTTCAAAGAAGGAATTGGTAAAGTGCCGGTTTCTCTTCAGTGGAAAGATGGGAAGATTCAAAATACTTTTCTCCAAGCAGCGCAACTGCCAGAGTTTGATATTGTTCCTAATATTAATATGGCTAAATTGTTAGGCTTGAACTCAGAAGATATTCATGCAGATTCTACCGCTGAAGTAATTTCTTGCGGGTTGCCTTTCCTCTATATTTGTTTGAAAAATATTGATGCTGTGGATCGCAGTCTTTTGAATACGGAGCTATGGAAATCTATTGCAGAATCGACGGCGGCTAATGTTTATATTCTGGCGATCGCCCCCAATGACCATCATATTTATGCGCGAATGTTTGCCCCAGCTTTAGGCATTAGCGAAGATCCCGCCACAGGTTCCGCCGCTACGTCTCTTGCAGGGTATTTAAACAAATATTTTCCGAGTGATACTGCGCAAGAAATTTGGCAAATTCAACAGGGTTTTGAAATGGGTAGACCCAGCCAACTATCTCTCACTTTAAACCGTGAAAAAGGTCGCCTAAAAAGCATTCAAGTCGGTGGTGCTTCTGTACTCGTCAGTCAAGGACAAATGCGAGTCGCTTAGCTTGCTTCGCTGACAATGATTACAGTGATATTATCAGAGCCACCGTTGTCTTTTGCTGTCTGCACAAGGGTTGCCGCCGTTTTCTCTGGCGTATCATTTTCCGCCATAATCGACTGAATCTGAGTATCTTCAATTTCTTCGGTCAAACCATCGCTACAAAGTAGTAGGCGATCGCCATCATTAAGTTCAATCTGCGCAACATCGATTTGATGTAAATCTTTGCGGCCCAAGCACTGAGAAAGCACATGACGCCAAGGGTGAACCTTTGCCTGCTCCTCTGTGATGTCACCAGCTTTCATCGCTTTGCCAACCCAAGTATGGTCTTCCGAAAGCTGTTCTAAAGTGCTGTCGCCAAATCGATATAGTCGAGAGTCGCCAACATGACCGCGCCAAGCCTGCTTTTGTCGAAATGCCACAATTACTGCCGTCGTTCCCATATCCTGTCGTTCGGGATGCTCGACTTGATCAATCAAAATAGCTTGATTCGCTTCCTTTAATGCCGTCTTCAAGAGAACCTCAGAAGCATCAGAAGACTTCCAATGAGACTCTAAATACCCACGAATCGTTTCAGAGGCAATCCGACTGGCCTGCTCACCACCAGCATGCCCACCCATACCGTCCGCCACGATAAAGAAGCGTCCCTCAGGGTCAAAATAATAAGCATCTTGGTTAGCGGAGCGTACCAACCCCGGATCTGTCAGACCCGTAAAATGGCGTTTCATAAGCGTTGTTTAAAGGAACGTTTCGACGTTGCAATGAGTTTAACGAATTTATCTAAAACTTACGATCATAACGATCAAGTTTTTTTAGTAGTCGCCACAAAGTCCATGCTGGAAGAATGGCGATCGCACCCACAACGGCCGCCGGAACAAGCGACTCATTTACAAATAACAGCGTAGCAGACAAAATCAAGGCACAAACCACAATTGTATAATTTGTTGCCAACTGCATCCCGCTAATCTTACGCAGTAGCCGATCCGACTCCTGTGCCCGCACCCGAATACGAATATCGCCCCGGTCTAACTTCTCAATCGTGTCCTCAATGCGCCTCGGCAAACCAAGCGTCGAAGTACTCAGTTGCGCTGCTTGCCGACCGAGCTGATCAATAATACTGCTGCCGCTAGGAAGATTTTCACTCATAATTTGTAAAGCAAATGGCTGTGCCACTGTCATGAAATTAAACTCAGGATCAAGACCTTTGCCCACCCCTTCAAGAGTAGAAAAAGCTCGCATCACAAACGTAAAAGTTGCCGGGAAACGGAAAGGTTGATCGTAAGCGATGTCGTAAAGGTCATCACTAATTGCTGCAATCGACTGTGCCTCGAAAGGCTTATCCATAAAGTTGTCGAGCATAAACTGCACAGAGCGGCGTATTGGCCCCATGTCATCTGTCGCCTGCAATGCTCCCAAGTTCACTAAAGAATCAACAACCTTACTAGCATTCTTTTCCGTTACACCGAGCATGGTTTCCATCAAACCAGCTTTGACATTACTTTTGATTTCGCCCATCATGCCAAAATCGTAAAAAATTAAAGCTCCGTCTGGACTCACTGCCAAATTACCTGGATGAGGATCAGCATGGAAGAAACCATCATTTAAAAGTTGTTGTAGATAAGCTCTCGCACTCAGTTTTGCTAATTCTTTGCGCTCTAAACCGGCTGCCTCAATCGCTTCGTAGTGACTGATTTTGATCCCCGGCAAATATTCGAGAGTCAGTACTCTTGGCGAAGCGTAACGCCAGTAAACTTTCGGTACTTTAACCCAGTCTGCGTCGCGAAAATTTCGTCTAAAGGTATCGGCGCTGCGGCCTTCGCGCAAATAATCGACTTCTTGCCAGAGGATGCGGCAACATTCTTCGTAAATGCCTAGCCAGTCACGGTTTTCGCCCCATTTTGGGTGTCGCTGAAAATACCATGCAATTTTTTTGAGAATAGCTAAATCAATTGTAAAAAGCTGTTTGAGGCCGGGGCGCTGTACTTTGACGACAACTTCTTCGCCGCTGTGGAGCTGTGCTTTGTGGACTTGGCCAAGGCTGGCTGCGGCTAGGGGAACGGGATCAAAGCTATGAAACAGTTCGTTGAGGGGCTTACCGAGGTCGGTTTCGATAAGTTGTTTAGTTTGTTCGTAGGAGAAAGCTGGGACGCGATCCTGAAGTTGGGATAGCTCTTCGACGTATTCGGCGGGGAAGAGGTCTGCACGGGTGGAAAAAAGTTGGCCGACTTTGATAAAGGTGGGGCCAAGTTCGAGGAAGCTTTCTTTAATCCATGCGGCTTGGATGCGACGACGAGCTGTAAGTTTTTCTTCGGTAAAGCCGCCGGAGTATGTCCATTTTTTGCTGTTGCGAATGAGCTTAAAAATGAGGGTCAGCACAAACAGCCAAATATCGAAACGGCGTCGATTTTTGGAGTAGTTGCCACGGTTCCAGCGGTAGGCTGATTTTGCTCTCTTTGGACGAGGGACGGAGCTGGCTGGAGTGAGGGTGGGTGCGGCTGGGTTTACTTTGGGGGACAGTGCAGACACAAAAACAGCTTGCCTAATGAAACGACGGGGAAGGTTGGGAGAAAGTAACGGCGATCGCCGCAAGAATGTCAGTGATTAATTTGTTAGAGACTAATAATTATTTCGCTGATCGCGATATTGCTTAAGCTCTGCCTTGAGACCAGCAATTTCAGCACGGAGATTATCGATCATTTCTTGGAGATCGGTTGATTCATCATCAATACTGATGGTAACGGGTTTGCCTGTGTTTGGTGTTGTCGCAGCCTCACGCTCGGCTCTGACTTGAACCTCTTGGGTGAAGTCTTTGAACCACTGATTATTCTCAGCATCGAACTTTCCGATTGCGCTAAGCACGTCAGTTAGTTCGTCTTCAACTTTCTCTTTGATCACCTCAGCGAAGGCACGACCGTAGGACAAGGCTTTGATTACAGGATTACTCATGAGACGCAACATTTCTTAATAGTGTTCGTAACAAATTATATCTACTAAATTGGTTTTCGTCTGTGGCTTGGGGCGGATCTTCAGCTTCTCTGGGAATTCTGGTGATAAAGGCAAAGGCATATGCTAGATTGGCGATCGCCCAATGGTCATAGCAATCTGAAGATGAGCAGCAAAATCGAACAAATTTCTGGCAAAGGCATTGCCCTCCGGGGTAACGATATCGACACAGACCGGATTATCCCAGCGCGTTTTTTAAAATGCGTCACTTTTGATGGCCTCGGTGAACAGGTTTTTGCCGATGATCGCCAACAGACAAATGGTGCGCATCCTTTTGACCAAGCGCAATTTCAAGGTGCAAATATTTTGGTGGCCAATCGTAATTTTGGCTGTGGTTCTTCCCGCGAGCACGCGCCTCAAGCTCTTTTAAAATGGGGCATTCAAACAATTGTTGGTGAAAGTTTTGCCGAGATTTTTTTTGGTAATTGTTTAGCAAACGGTGTTCCCTGTGTCACAGCAGACCAAGCGACAGTTGAAGCGTTGCAAACACAGATAGTCGAAAATCCGACGGCGATCGCCACGGTGAATCTCGAAACGTTGGAAGTAAGCTGCGGCGACTGGATGGGTAAAGTGACGTTAGATGAAGGCGCGAGACAAGCACTACTCGGTGGTACGTGGGACAGTTGCGGTCAGCTCGTGGCAGCTTTAGACGAAATTGCGGTCACCGCGACAAAACTGCCCTATTTGGCTTGGGCATAGAGCATCAAATCAAGCTTCATGGAACAATGGCAACTTTACAAAGAGTTTCGCTTTGAGGCGGCTCATCAACTGCCCCACCACGATGGCAAATGCGCGCGGCTCCATGGTCACAGTTGGATTTGTCGTGTTTATCTGAAGGGCGATCGCCTGATTGAATCGGGGGCAAAACAAGGGATGTTGATGGATTTTGGTGACGTCAAAAAGTATATGCAGCCCTTGTTAGACAGGTATCTCGACCATTATCATCTCAACGAAACACTGGCGATGGAAAGCCCAACGAGTGAGGCGATCGCCCAGTGGATTTATCAAGAATTACTCAAAGCGAATTTACCCGGTTTGGATGCGGTAGAAATTCGTGAAACTTGTACATCTGGCTGCATTTATCGGCAAATTTAGCGGTGAACAAAGCATATTTTTTGGGCATTGATTTTGGTACTTCTGGCGCGCGGGCGATCGCCATTGATGCTGCTGAAAATACAGTGCAAACGATTACTGAAAAATTCACGCAGCAAACGCCCGATGTTTGGCGAAACGTTTTATTTTCTCTCCTCGATCAACTGGAACCAGAGATCCGGGGCAATCTTCAGGCGATCGCCATTAATGGCACTTCCGGCACGGTTTTACTCTGCGACGAACTGGGCCAACCGATCACCGAAACGCTGCTGTACAACGATGATCGCAGTCGGTCAGTTTTGCCGCAAATGGATTCGTTTGTACCACCCAATCACCTAGTTCGGTCAGCAACTTCTAGCTTGGCAAAATTGCTTTGGTGGCGATCGCAGGGTCTCACCGAAACAGCTCATTATTTTTTGCATCAAGCCGACTGGTTGAGTTTTTTGCTACACGGCAAACTTGGCCACAGCGATTATCACAACGCGCTTAAGCTTGGTTTTGATGTCGCACAACTCAATTATCCAGACTGGTTAAAGAGTCATTCATTATTTGCCTTATTACCCCAAGTCACAACACCGGGTGCAGAAATTGCTTATATTGCGCCAAATATCGCTAAATTATTCAAGATTCCTGCTAAATGTGAAATAAAAGCCGGAACAACTGACAGCATTGCTGCTTTTATGGCGAGTGACGCGGTCAAACTTGGTGATGCTGTGACATCTCTCGGTTCGACATTAGTGTTGAAGTTGTTGAGCGAAAACCCGGTCAACGATTTGAATTCAGGGGTTTATAGTCATCGTTTCGGCAATCTCTGGCTAACTGGCGGTGCGTCGAATACGGGCGGTGCTGTGCTCAAGCATTTTTTTGACGATGAAACTTTGGCTGCTCTGAGTGAAGCGATTGACCCAACGCAACCGAGCGGTTTGGATTATTACCCGTTACTAAAACCGGGCGATCGCTTCCCAATTAATGATCCCCAGCTTGCACCACGACTATCACCGCGCCCTGACGATGATCAACAATTTCTTCACGGACTGCTAGAGGCGATCGCCAACATTGAAGCCATGGGCTACGAAAAACTACAAACGCTCGGCGCATCACCCCTAAACCAAGTAATCACAGCTGGCGGCGGCGCAAAAAATCAAACTTGGCTAGCAATACGACGACGTCACCTAAATTGTCCTGTTTCAATTTCAGCGAAGCCAGATGCCGCGTACGGTTCAGCCCGATTGGCTCGTAGAGGTTCTCTCGATAACTGGTACACCAAATAAAAGCGTTGCGGGTGATTTGCCAAGGAAGTCGTTAAGATGGAAATTAGCCAACATTTTTATAAAAACAACGACTCAACAATTTAAAAAATAATGACGAGCATTCAATGTTTATTTTTTTATTATTAAGTCTGCATCGCTTTCTGTTATTGAAATCTAGCTCACTGGCGAAATTTGCATCTTAGAATTCTTGAAAATTGTAACTAAGAAAGCAATCCTCCAATTATGGAGTTAGAAAATGTCTGCTATGGCGACTACAATAATTCAAAATACTTAATCTTTTTTTTATCTTTACCGTTTGTACTACTTATTTAGTAATTCTCTTTTAAAAATTTAGGTAATTCTGCCCTATTCGCATCTCGTAGTCATTTTAATGACTGCCCTAAACTATGAATTCCACTGTATCAACACCGAATACAGCTCAAGATGTAGCTGCTCTCGCAGAAGTTTGGCGGAGTATTACGGCGACTAGTTGTCCGCTTCAGTACAACTTTCATATGCATTCTGTCTTTTCTGATGGTCAGCTCGCCCCGGAAGCAATTGTTGATCAGGCGATCGCCATCGGTTTAAAAGGCTTTGCGATTACAGACCACCACACTGTGAAAGGCTATCACGCTGCCCAAGCTTACCTCCAACAAAAAGCTGCCGCAGGCGCTGAAGCTTTGCCCCATTTCTGGACAGGCATCGAAATTAATGGTCGCCTCCTTGAAACAGGCGTGCACATCCTTGGTTATGGTTTCGACCCGACCCACGCAGCGATTCAGCGTTACACCAAACGAGAAATTCAATACGGCGAGCATGCGATGGCGGCTGTTGTTGTTGAGGCAATCCATCAAGCAGGTGGTGCAGCTGTTCTTGCTCACCCAGCCCGTTACCGACGGCCGGCAGCAGACCTAATTCCCGCAGCTGCTGACATTGGGATCGATGGGGTTGAGGCCTATTATGCGTACGATAATCCTGAACCATGGATTCCCAGCCCCAAACGTACTCCCCAAATTAAAGTAATGGGAGAGGCGCATAACCTTCTGCTCACTTGTGGTACCGATACCCATGGTCTGAATCTCAAGCAGCGTTTGTAAGTACTTTCCCAAGTATTTATTCGTACTTGAAAATTGCTTTGAGATAAAGACTGTTAATGAGTATTCTTGCCATGTAAAGCGCAAAATAGTTGATAATCAAATCATTAAACTCGGATTAACCTTCATTAACGTCCGCTGTCGCCTTGAGACTTAAACTACCCAGCCAAATCGACGTGCTAAGGTAACCGTCCAAGCCTTTACTACCAAACTCATACTAGGAGCGCAACCTGTACGATGACTGTTCATCACACTGTCCATGCCAACTCTCTGTCAGACACAGATAAGCCTAAGGAATACTGTGGTGTATTTGGCATTTATGCCCCTACAGAACAGGTCGCGAAACTGGCGTATTTTGGACTGTTTGCGTTACAACATCGCGGTCAAGAATCGGCAGGAATTGCGACTTTTGACCCGGATTCTGATCAAGAAAGTAAGCTGCATGTACATAAAGCAATGGGTTTGGTTTCCCATGTGTTTAGCGAAGAAAAGTTGCAAGAGCTAGAGGGTATTTGGGCAGTGGGCCACAATCGTTATTCAACGACTGGTTCTAGTCATCACTGCAATGCGCAGCCTGCTCTTGAAGATACTCGTCTCGGTACTTTAGCATTGGCTCACAACGGTAATTTGGTGAACATTGTTGAGCTAAAGGACAAGCTGCTCTCGATGGATAGTGAGCTAGATTTTATGACGACGACGGACTCGGAAATGATTGCGAAGGCGATCGCCGTTTATGTCGATCAGGGGATGAATTGGTCAGAAGCGGCGATCGCTGCTTTTAAGATCTGTACTGGTGCTTATAGTCTCGTAATTGGTACTCCTGAAGGCATTATCGGCACAAGAGATCCCCAAGGTGTGCGCCCCCTAGTACTCGGCAGTTTTGAAGAAGCAGACGGCACAACCCGCTATGCCCTTGCCTCCGAAACCTGTGCTCTCGATATTATTGGTGCCGACTATATCCGCGACGTAGAACCCGGCGAAATGGTGTGGATCACCGAGTCTGGCTTCACTTCCACCCAGTGGGACGAAAAGCCCGACCGCAAACTTTGCGTCTTTGAGATGATCTATTTTGCCCGTCCTGACAGCATTGTCCACGACGAAACCCTCTTTAGCTACCGTCTCCGACTCGGCGCACAACTGGCCAAAGAATCCAACATCGAAGCTGACCTCGTGATGGGCGTCCCCGACTCTGGTATTCCAGCGGCGATCGGCTATTCCCGCGCTTCCGGTATCTCTTTCGGTGAAGGCTTAATCAAAAATCGCTATGTTGGACGAACCTTTATTCAGCCCACCCAGCACATGCGGGAAGTCGGCATCAAAATGAAGCTAAATCCCCTCAAAGATGTACTCCACGGCAAACGAATTATTATTGTTGACGACTCTATTGTGCGCGGCACCACTAGCCTGAAAATTGTGCGCGCCCTACGCCAAGCCGGAGCCGAAGAAGTGCATATGTGTATTTCCTCGCCACCCGTGACTCACCCCTGTTTTTACGGTATCGATACCGACAGCCAAGATCACCTCATTGCTGCTACAAAAACCCAAGCAGAGATTGCCGCCCAAATCGAGGTCGATTCGCTGACATATCTCAGTAAAGAAGGCATGTTGGCTGTAACAAAAGAAGACCCCACTAGCTTCTGCACAGCCTGTTTTGATGGCAACTATCCCATCGAAATTCCCGACTCAATTAAGGCATCTAAGTTAATCTTAGAGAAAGCTACTGTATAGACAAACCGTTCTCTAAAGTCATAGGGGCGGTCAAAGGAAAGAACTATGCCCACTTACACCGGAATCTCCAGCGAAGCTTTTCGCCACCCCCTAGATGCTCAAGCGGAAGATGCTTTACGCGCCTTGCCCGGCTTTAAATTGCTAGCCAGTCGGTTTGTGGAATACATCTACGAACGTCCGCAGCAGGTTTATTTGATGGGGAACAACATCAAAGCTGGGCCACGACAGTATTCAACGCTATACGGGATTTTTCGTGAATGTGTGCGGGATTTGGATGTATCGCCAGAACCGACTTTGTATGTGAATCAAAATCCGATGGTGAATAGTTATGCCCTCGGTCACGAAAATCCTTATATTGTGGTGAATAGTGGTCTGCTGGATCTGTTAGATGAAGCGGAACTACGGACGGTAATGGCGCACGAGTTGGGCCATATTAAGTGTGACCACACGATTTTGATCCAGATGGCGATGTGGGCGATGGGCGCTGCTTCTTTTGTGGGTGAAATTACGCTCGGTTTAGGAAATGTGATT
Source organism: Limnothrix sp. (assembly GCA_049644465.1). GTDB lineage: Bacteria > Cyanobacteriota > Cyanobacteriia > Cyanobacteriales > MRBY01 > MRBY01. Next base: position 6,520 of record JBARRZ010000181.1, on the reverse strand, counting down.
ACGACTGGGCTACTTTACGCTTTTTATGAATGGCGGCGTAAGGCGGAATTGTCGGCGGATCGGGCGGCTCTTTTGGTGACGGATGATCTCAACCCAATTTTGCATACGATGATGAAGTTGGCTGGGGGCAGCGGTAAGTACGCGAACGAAATCAGCTTAACGGAATTTACCCAGCAGTCTGAGGAGTATAAGAATCTTGATCAAGAGCAGCTCAACCAGATTTACAAGTTTCTAATTTATAACGGCGGGAACGGTACTTTTCTCAGCCATCCTTTCCCGGTGGAACGATTGAGCTACATCAAGGCTTGGGAAGCGTCGGAAGATTACCGGAAAATCAAGCTGGGCCATTATGCTCAGGATGGTGGGACTTCGGTTGATGTGCCTGCGGAAGAGGAGGTGACGGAAATGGAGCGGTTACGTCGTCAGATTGAGGATTTGCAGAATGAGATTAAACAGGTTCGGGACGATAAGGAGTAATTAATTTTTGCTGCTGAGGTGGGCGGCGATCGCCCTGATTTCTCCCATACTTGCATTCGTTTTTAGGGCTTCAGTTTGGATATGAGTCCGGCTAGCCATAAAGCCTTTTTCTTGCAATGTTGTGATCAGGCGATCGCGGGGTGGCAGGTCAATTTTGGCGCGAGAGCCAACTTCTTTAAGCGGAAAAAAGTACGGCGGCAAGGCGTTTTCAGACCGCATAATTTCGAGTAAATTCACTACCTCCGGCCACTGCCAAGTCTGCGCGAGGGCGAACATTTTATCGAGGAAATCAGTATTGTGCAACGTTCCTAGCCATAATGCGCCGCTCAAAGTTAACGGCAGCTCATCCTGTGGACAAACTGCTTGAGACAATTTTCGCCAAGCAGGTAGCGCGTAGTTGCCGCAATGGTGGCAGTAGCCAAGCCAGCCATAATTTTGTTCGGTTAATTTGGGTTTGCTGATCAGCCGTGCCATTACCCGACAGGTATCTCCCCAAAAAAATGCAAATACTGGTTCAATGCCTAGGTTTCGCTGGGCGGCCTGCTGCTGCAAACTGCCTAAAAGTAACCGCAAACCTTGCTCTTGTACGGAAGGATGCGATCGCACGTAAGCGCCATATTGCCGTAATGCCCGCTGGGGTTCGCGACCGCTGTAAGTTCTGCCGTCGGTGCTAGTCAGATACATTAAGCCACCGATTTTAGTGACTTCTAATGCGTCCTGTACAAAAGCGGAACCAGAACCAAAAGCGTCAATATCAACAAAATTGTGGCGATCGCCAGCCAATCCCCTTTCTAAACACAGCCGATGCACAGACAGCGAACTCACTTGCCCATGACTCGGTAAAATTTCGTGTAAATTTGTCTTGAGAGTTGAGAACAAATCAGGATTGCCCTCATTCGCCCAAACCCAATCCGCCCCAGCCTCATGCCAATAGCGCAGCGATCGCACCCCCGTTGCCGACATCGCATCCAGCACCCGTAGCTCACCTAGTTCTGACCGCTGAACCGCTGCCGCTAAGACTCCTAAATCGCGGACGATGCGGCTTTTTGGGCGATAAAACCCAGCACCAACCTCAAAGCTGACTGAACGTTCTGTACACCGACCACTCACTCTGCGGCTGGAGGTTCAGGAATAGTCACATCAATTTCCGTTACTTCAGTAAATACATCGCTCAGAGGCGGATCAATGCTATCAGCACTGCCGACAACCAAAACCGTTAGTTCGTCAGGCTTAAGATATTCTTGAGCGACTCGCTGAATGTCTTCAATCGTGGTCTCTTTGACGCCCTGTTGATACTGAAAAATGAAATCCGCTGGGTAGTCATAATATTCATAGCGCATCAGCCGAGAGATCGTTTGGCCGGGATCCTGAAAATTAAACACGAACGAATTTAGGATCGATTCTTTGGCATTAAATAATTCTTCTGCAGTGATCGGTGCTTCGCGGATTCGTTGAAATTCTGATTTGAGCGCCGTGATAAAGGGAACTGTCGCTTCTGAACGCGTCGAACCACCCGCGATAAAGATGCCGTTGTAATCGTATTGCGGACTCCAAACACCATACACAGAATAAGCTAAACCTTGGCGAGAGCGAATTTCGTTAAATAATCTGCCCCCAAAACCATTAATCACGCCATTCATCACCGCAATTTGTGGGTAATCGGGGTTGTCTAGTTGGCCGCCTTGATGACCGACCAAAATATTACTCTGGGTCAGCTGTGCTTGATCGACTAAAAACGCGCCTTGGGTTGCCGCTTCTTCTACTTGTGGCGGTGCTAATGCGGGAGTTGTTGCGGGGTTTTGCCAATCGCCAAATAAGGTTTCAATTTTTGCCTTAGTTGCTGCGACATCGATATCACCGCCAATGCCTAAAATAATTTGGTCGGGGCGGATATAGGTTTGGTAAAACTCGACTAAGTCTTCGCGTTCTATGTTGGCCAAGGAATCGTATTCGATCGTGCGGGCGTAGGGGCTGGTTTCGCCGTAGAGTAATTTGCGAAATTCGCGGGAAGCGATGCCGTCGGGTTGATCGTTGCGGCGAGCGATGCTACCGGAGATTTGATTTTTGGCGAGGTCTAGTTTGTCTTGGGGAAAGGCGGGTTGTTGTAGTACTTCGGCGAAAAGATCAAAAACCAAATCAAAGTCTTCTTTGAGAGCACTAAAGCTGGCGCTACCGGAATTTGTGCCAATGCCTGTTTCGATGCTGGCGGCGCGTTGTTCAAGGATTTCGTTGAGTTCATCGGCGGGATGCTGGGTGGTGCCACCGCTCCGCATGACTGTGCCAGTAATGCCGGCTAGTCCGACTTTGTCTGCGGGTTCGAGGCGATCGCCTGTCCGGATGATGGCAGAACCGCCAATTAAGGGCAACTGGTGGTCTTCCATTAAATAGATCACCATGCCGTTGTCGAGTTCGTAGCGCTCGTATTCGGGCAGGGTGATTTCGGGGAGGGGCGGAAATTCGAGTTCGTCGTAGTCTTTCGGGGTTAGGGCGATCGCCGGATTATGACTGATCAAAGTCGCCGTTAAGCCGATAAAGACTAGCGTCACACTGCCCCGCCATAACTTCGAGAAAAAACGACGGGATGTAGCAGACGAAGAATTTTTCATTTGGAGACTCTAAAACAAACCAAAATAAGCGAATTTCACTTTTGAAATTTTAACAGGAGACTCTAATCTTTGTCTGATTGGGTCTGGCACGAGCGAGATTTAAACAGATGTGTTTAGCTGCGCCATCAGTTGTTGCACTTGCTGTAGATTTTTTTGTCCCGGTGCATCCTCCACACCACTTGATAAGTCAATTCCATCTGGCTTCAGTTGGGCGAGCGCTGCCTGAATATTGCTGGGCTTCAAACCGCCAGCGAGCAACCAAGGCACGCTTGGCCGAAATTTTTGCAAGTCTTGCCAATCAATCGTGTGACCCGTGCCGCCTAATTGTTTGGGGTGATAGGCATCTAATAACAAAGCATCCACCACAGTTTCGTAGACTTTGGCCGTATGCAGCGACTCGCGGTCTCGAATGCGGAGTGCTTTGATAATTTCAATTTTTGGACATACATTACGCAGATCTCGACAAAATGCTGGCGATTCACTGCCGTGCAATTGAGCGACAGAAAGCTGGCCCTGCTGAATAATTGTGGCGACTTCTCTCAGAGATTGATTCGCAAAGACACCGACTTTGCCGACTGAGTCGGGTAGGGCGGTAGCAATTGGGGCGATGTTTTCCTGCGTGATGTAGCGAGGGGATTTTTTTACGCAGATAAAACCGATATCGGTCGCTCCCATCTCGGCGATCGCCACCGCTTGATCCAGACGAGTTAGACCACAAATCTTAATACGCATATACTAGCTTCTGTGTTCGAAAGAATTGCCAGAATTTAACACAATGCCCTTCTTCTTTCCATCAATAAAGCTTCAGTCATTCACAAAAAAACAAGGCTATTAATTCAATCTTCCGCCACAATGACTGAATGTTGACTAGCTTGCCAGATTTGTTCTAGTAATGATTCCGGGCGATCGCCCAACACACAAACGAACATCCCCGTACAATAACCGCCTTCACTCGTAATCCAGTGCCCGTGTAGCTGAACTTCCGCATACTCTAGATCACAGGGCACAATTTCAAAAACATCATTCCCATAGTCCCCCTGTATTGCCTGCAAATCAGCCATCAAAGGCGAATGCCTTAGCACCAAAAAAGTGGCACTACTCGGCTCCAAATAAAAATTATGCGTCGTTCTTAACGCCAAAACTATTCGACTCTTGATCCAAATTTCCAGAGATTGCGCCAAACGCTCTAAGCGAAAATTGTCATCCGTATATATCAGCTTCAACATAGTCACGCGCTCTGGTGAACGAAATAAATAAATTAATAAAAAATTAATGTCTTTGCTGTAGCGATACGCAAGACGTTAATAAGCAGCACTTAGTTGCATTATCTGAATAATTAAAAAAAACCGCCTCTATCTATAGAAACGGTAGGTTAATGAGTCATGAGGTTTTATTCTCATTGAGTGAGGGTTTACACACAGACCCTCACCTACTATCTTCACAATTCATTCGAATATTTCTTTTAAATCTTACTTGTTTTAAAGTTTGGGTGAAGATGCAGCTGAAAAGATCAGTAATAACGCTGTTTTTGTCATCAGCATTCTTCGGTAAAATTTGATTCTGAGAACTATTTTTCGGAGTAAAAATCATTGCCTGATGACATACTTCTTGAAAAAATGTTCTACGAAACTTGAAGTCACCATTCCACTGGGCTGTTTTTTGTCTAAGATGGGGGCTAGTGTAGAAATATAGCAAAGGTCTAACTCCGATTAGGGAACGTCCTGTATTCGTCAAGTTACATTCGTAATACTCAAAAGTATAGCCTAAGGAGAATAATTTCAATGAGAACTGTGACACAAACTAAAACTTCCACAACAGAGATGGAGGTGACTAGTATTCGCTTAGAACGGGCACTTAAAGAAAAGCTCAAAAATCTATCGGGAAATCAAGGTTATCAATCGCTTATTCGAGACGTTCTTTGGAATTACGTTAATCAAAAATCTGGGGATTATCGGCCTCAGTTCGCACCGACTGATATTCGCGCGACAATTAAGGCGATCGCCCAAAAAGATGAAAGTTGTGTCCTTACTGGCAAACTGATTCAATCAGGCGAAGAAATGTTTTTAGGTTTCACTGTCCATGGTGACCTTGTGCCTCTCAGTCAATTACCACAATAAAATCAAAAACATCAAATAGTAAATTTATCGCGCTGTATTTCGCGCTGAAGATAACAGGTCAAGAGCATCACAATTTAGTCAGACTCTTCACCTGTTCGCATCTGGTCTGAATCAATCAAATTTGCGAACTGACAACAGCGCTAAAAAATGGCCTTCGCTTGACGCAGTTGGACAAATTCAGAAAAATCTAGAATTGCGGTATCGTATGTTTCTTCGGCGGTGCTCGCAACATCACTATGACCTGCACCCGGCACGATCAGCAATTGTTTGGGGGCGGTGCTTTCTGCGTGCAATGCTTCGCCCATTGCTACGGGAACAAGTTCGTCTTCTGTGCCGTGAATGAAGAGGGTCGGCGTTTGAATGGTTTTGATTTTTGTTAAGGACTCAAAACGTTGATGTAGTAATAGATTGATCGGCAAGAACGAGTATTTGCCTGTATAACTCGCCATATCAGCGATGGAAGTAAATGTGCCTTCGGTAATAAGTCCTGATACTGGGTTGTTTGTCACTAGTTCAATGGCGATCGCCCCACCCATCGAGTGACCATAAACAAAAATATTTTCTGGGGCAATATTGCGCGTTTTCACAAGATAGTCGTACATGACCTGCGCATCTTCGTAGACCTGATTCTCATGCGGAAATGACCCGTCGCTTTGCCCAAAGCCCCGATAATCCATCAACAACACCGAAAAGCCCAAGTCAACAAATCGTTTGGCATGAAACAAATTGCCACCCACATTGCTGCTATTGCCATGAAGAAATAGCAAGACTTTTTCTGTAGAAGTCGTTGCGGGCAGCCACCAACCATGGAGCGATTCGTTCTTGTTAACGGGCAAAAATAATTCGGTTGAGGTTAGGGCGTAGGTCGCAGGCAATTTTTCTACTGTTTTGTAAGGATTGAATAAAATTCTTGTTTGCCAAAATAACAAATACAAACAGAGCGCAAAATAAATGCCAGAGACGCTGCTCAGAAGAATGATGGGCCATTTAAACCAAGCCTTTTTTGTCGGGTGCTGGAGCGATTGGGACATGGCGAACTTTAGTGTTTGAGGACGACATCGAAATACTTTTCTTCTAGTAAAAATGAGCCTCGCTCAAATTTGACCGCCCAATATTCTCCGGGGCGGCGATCGCAGACAACTCCTACATCACCTATTGCAATGAGATCGGCCGGACGTAGCATTGGCATCGGCTCAGCCGTTTTGAGATAGGGCGGCAAGACCGTAACTTTGACCTGATCACCCACATTTAAAGACATATTTTTTTAGTTCTGCTCGACAAATTTGTTCAACATAGTCATTTTGGCATTATCTCTAGGGG
>JBARRZ010000180.1:0-7524 GCA_049644465.1 Limnothrix sp. | reverse complement strand
TGATCTGCGGTAATATCTGCGACAGAGTTTTGCCGATATTTCGTAGTGGTTTCAACTTGATTTAAATAGAGTTGTGGCGCACCGCGAAACTGTTGTTGCGTCATTTCGCTGCTCAGAAATTCGGTGTCCGATAAATATTCTGTCGCTCGGCCTGTAACTGTGGAAATTAGCGTCTGATTATTATTTAAGCGCGTCAATTGTCGATTCGGATTATTCGGGTCAGTTTTGACGGCCTTAACGCCATTTTCGCCCAAATAAGCTTGGGCGATCGCCAGACCATTAAAAGCTCGATCCGCAACGATGGGGCGTGAACCAGACAATACTGTCGGTAGCGTAAAAGCCTGCGTGATAAAAGTTTGCTGAGGCTGGAATTTCACCAAAAAAGTAAACGGTTGCCCAATTAATTTGCGATTATTTTCAAAACCAGGCGTAACAACATCCGGCGCAAAAGGGGCAACTTGTGCCGTCAAAATGCTCGTAACCTTCCAAGTCCCAGCCATCCACTGTGGATAAACGAGATCGTCGCTACCCTGAACTGCCGTAAGCATCGGAAAATTGTCCCAATCAGGGTAACGATCAAGGCGGCTCGCCAAAGATTTTGCCCATGCTCCAGCCGGAAACCAGCATAAAAAGCACAGACAGCAAGCAATGATTTTCCAGACAATCGGCCTAAACATTAAACCGGAAGAGCATCACGTCGCCTTCTTGGACAACGTATTCCTTGCCTTCAGAACGCAGCAATCCTTTTTCCTTCGCCGCATTACTAGAGCCACATTCAACCAAATCGTTGTAGGCGATCGTTTCAGCACGAATGAAACCTCGTTCAAAATCAGTATGAATCACACCCGCTGCTTGGGGCGCTTTCATGCCAACTAAAATTGTCCAAGCCCGCGTTTCTTCCGGGCCAGTGGTCAGATAGGTGCGTAAACCGAGCAGTTCATAGGTTGCACTAATTAGAGATTGCAAACCGCCTTCTTCAACGCCGAGGGATTCGAGAAAGTCTTTTTTCTCCTCTGCATCTAGATCCACGAGTTCGGCTTCAACCTGTGCTGAGACAACAACCACTTGCGCTGTTTCAGTAGCAGCTATTTTGCGAACCTCTTCAACCCATGCATTACCTTCAGCAAGATCTTCTTCAGAAACATTTGTCGCGTAGACAACGGGTTTACGGCTCAACAAACCCAAGGCTTTAATAGTGAATTCTTCGTCTTCGTCTAGTTCTACTTCGCGGGCTGGGCGGCCATCTTCGAGGACAGGTAAGATTTTTTCGAGGACGGCCACTTCTAGAACGGCTTCTTTGGCGCGGCTTTTGGCTTGCTTTCTCGCGCGGTCTAATCGTTTAGTCACTTGATCCATATCGGCCAAGATTAGTTCGAGATTAATCACCTCAATATCTCGTGTGGGATCAACGGAGCCGGAGACATGAATAATATCGTCATCGTCAAAACAACGCACCACGTGAACGATCGCATCAACTTCGCGGATATTTGCTAAAAATTTATTGCCCAAACCTTCACCTTGGCTCGCACCTTCCACAAGTCCGGCAATGTCAACGAATTCCATGCGGGTCGGGACAATTTTGGCGGAGCTAGAAAGGTCGGCGAGGACTTGTAACCGGGGGTCGGGAACTGCAACAACACCCACGTTTGGCTCGATAGTACAAAAGGGAAAGTTGGCGGCATCTGCTTTGGCATTTTCGCAGAGGGCATTAAATAAGGTGGATTTTCCGACGTTGGGCAGTCCGACAATTCCGGCTCGAAGCATGGGGTTTTTGGTGAAATTTCTGGTTTTGTTAGGGTGCTATTGTATCCCGAATCGCCAGAGTTTAATGGTTTTGTCTTGGCCACCGGTGGCGATAGTTTTGCTGTCGGGAGAGACGGCGATCGCCTGAATTTCACCCTTGTGACCGGGCAGGCTAATGAGCGGCTGTTCTTGTCCGAGCTGCCAAATATGCAGTGTGCCTTGACTATCACCTGCGGCGAAAAAGCGTTTATTCGGAAAAATGGCGAGGGATTTTATCGGATCCTTGGTGTGATAAATTTTGTCACATTGCTGTTCGCGCACTGACCAAACCATGAGGCTATTATCGTTGGACGCGCTAACCATAAATTTACCGTTAGGACTGATTTTTAGAGCTTCAATTTGTCCGAAATGCCCAGAGAATTTTTAGAGAATTTTATCCTGCTGCCACAGCAATACATCATGATCATTGGCACTCACTAAAACGGGTGAGTTTTTATCAGAATGTATTAGGCTAGAACCTTGAGAATGCCAATTTGCAAGCCTTTTTTTTGTGCTCAAATCCCAAAGATTAATCTGTTTGTCAGCGCTGAGTACGGCTAACTTTTGATCATCTTCTACAGTGACTAATGAGCTGATCCAACTTTGATTTTGTTCGAGGCGATCGCTCTCTTTTCCTGCACGCCAATTCCAAAAACGAATTGTATAATCCCAACTGCCTGAAATAAGCTGATTGCCGACAAAAACAAGGCTAGAAACAATGCCTTGATGCCCACGCAAACATTTGATTTCAAAGCGATATTCAGTATTCCAAATACGGATCGTTTGGTCAGCTGCCGCGCTAGCCAAAAATGTACCACTTTTATCAAATTTCAAGTCACTAATATAGCCACGATGTCCTTTAAACGTTTTGAGGCAATACCATTTTTCTGGTGACTTAGGTATTTCTGGTTTTACTTCAATTTCAGGTGCTTCTGGAATCGCTTGTGAGGTCGGATTTGGGGAAACTGTCGGAGCGACTGGATTTGATTTTGTCTTTACGCCTAGTGCTTTCAAAACGGCATTGGCGTTACGGGGGCGATCGCCAACTTTTTCAGCCACCATTTGGTTTAGTAGATCAGCTAATTCTGAGCTGACAGGCACTTTTAAATAATCTTGCCAAATCCAGATACCCTCGTGAGAACTATACAACTCAAAAGGGTGCATCATTGTCAATAATTCAAGGCAAATAATCCCCAAACTATAAAGATCACTTGCCGGATAACTTTTACCTCGAAGTTGTTCGGGTGCAGTATAAATGCCAGATCCAACTAAGGTTCCTTGCTGGACATGAGCCATTTTTGAAGTAACTTTTGCGGCGCTAAAATCAACAATTGCCCAATATTGATCTGGGGTATAAATAATATTACCGGGACTTAGATCACGATGGACAATTTGATGGTCACTAATAGTTTGTAATAGGGGCAAGATTTGGCACAGAAAATCTCTTATTTTTTCTTCTGTGAAACGGCCGGAAGAGTTAAAGCGTTGCAGTAAACTTTCACCTTCAATTTTCTCAAAAATAACAGTCGGCAAATCAGCAGGATCTTGCAAACTTTCAGGAATCAGGGCTTCTAAAACAGTGGGAAATTCACGGTGATCACCCAACTTGTCGAGCTGTTGAGCATTGCGCCGAAAACTAGCTAAAAATTCTTTTGGGATGACGCTACTGGTGATTGTGGCTTGCTTGATAATGCAATAGCTTGGCGGTGATGAACCCTGATCGATACCAAGAATGGTGCGTCCTTTCATGCCCTGTTGGATCAGCTTAACGCCTTCATAACGATGACTTAGACGCAGCTTCCGCCCACAGTGGACACAAAAATTGCCAGCGTTCGGATTGAATGGATTTGAGCATTGAGGATTTAGGCAGTAGACCATTGGTGGCGATCGCAGCGGATATTCTCTATTGTGGCAACAAAATTAGTGACTGTGGCAGGACAATCGGCGGAAATTCTGCGGGGCAAATCACGAGATTATACCGAATCTATAAATGATTGCGGTGCATATAATCCCCCGGCTAACGCCTTCTCCCCCCTACAAAGGGCAGGGCTGTTTCATTCTTGAGCATCGGTAATTGTTGAGATTAATAAGCTCTGCCTAGACTGACTGAGGATCCCTCTGGCTTCGCCATCTCCCTTTGAAAGGGAGACAAATTGGTAAACAGAGTTACCGCAGAAAAAGGCACAATCAATTGAAAATTACCAATTTACAAGCTATTAACTAACTCTATCCTGTGATTCAGTGGTTTTGAAACAGCCCTACTTACAAAGGGGGCTAGGGAGGATTGCAATTATGGTTCATCGCTGTAATTTAATGACTTGGTATTGCAAAAAGCGGCAAAAGCACTACGCCACAGTTCTCTCTACATTTTTATTTCACCGAATCCTTGGTAAATCAGGATGATCAGTAATATTGGTAACATTATTCATATTCGTCGCCTAACTGCTATGACCGTAGCGCTGCATTAATGCCTACAGGTTTTGATGCGAGATCTTAGCTGGCTAACTTATGCTTCTTGGCGACTGTAAGGAAATCGTTCTTCAGGCGATCGCTGTAATAGAAAAGCGGTCATGCCAATTCTGGATGCGCCGTCATAGTCTTCAATCTTACTGTCGCCGATATGCCATGTTTGACTGGCTTGGCAGTTGTGCTTATCTAAAGCCGAGAGGAATATTGTGCGGTCTGGTTTTGCTGCGCCGACGATGGAGGAAATTGTGATGCTTGTGAGATATTGCTTGAGGTCTAGCAGCTCGATGATGGCGTACAACCGTGAATCGAAGTTAGAAATTAGACCGAGTTCAATCCCTTGGCTGTGCCATGTTTGGATCGAAGACAATACATCTGGAAAGACGAACCAAGGATCAGGGGTCGCGAAGTGAGCGTATAGTTGCGTGAAAAAACCGGGAAAATCTTCAAATTGATCGATCACACCCGCTTCAGTGAAAGTTTTGTTGGCGATCGCCTCCCACCACTGAAACTCTTTTTCTGGAATTTGAAATGAATCCACACCGGGGAAAATCGGGGCGCGAGATTCTTTAAAGGCTGCACGAAAAGCCTGCTCTAAAACGTCTGGGGCGACTTCCACCCCATGTTTTTCGGCAATATTGGCATAAGTTTTGCCGACGCCTTCTTTGACACCAATGAGAGTGCCAACCGCATCAAAAAAGATCACCTTAGGCTTTTTTTTCATGTCGCTATTGCTAATCCTGATTTGCCAATAACTTTACCAAAGGTTGCACCATCCAATTCAGACCAACATTGAGCTGATGCTGCCAAGTGGGCAATCGGTACAAATACACCAAACGACGCGTTAAATGAGCTAAATTGCCTTCTAGCTCTACGCCCAAGCCGCTGAGGGTCGCATTGTTTTCACCGAGCGTCAGCATTTCCCCAAGATTGAAATAATTGAAGGCAAGTAACGGCTTTTCTTCTAGCAATGCGCGCAAGTTCCATGCACAGATATCGGCTTGCTGAATCGCTACTTGAGCCGTCATCGGTGCTTTTTCTATACCCTTTGCCACATCACCGAGCGCAAAAATGTTGGGACAATCGTTAACTTGTAACTGAGCATTAACTGTGAGCTGGCCTCGATCGTTGTGGGGTAATGGGAGCTCCAAAATCCACGGGGCGATCGCCGTACCAACAGTCCACAACACCAGTTCCACAGGCAACTCGTCGATTTCTTCTTTGTACTTGAGGCTAATTGTATTTTCTGTGAGAGCTGTCACCTCTGTTTCGTAGTCAACCCAAATGCGGTGCTCTTCTAAAGCTTCTTTGCTCGCTTTTTGGTTGAATTCAGGTGAATCCGTAAGAATTTCTGTGCCTCGGTCAATAATCCGAATTCTACTGCGATCGCCCAACCGATCCGCCAACTTACAAGCCAACTCGATACCACTATAACCCCCACCAACAACCGCCACCCGAATTTTATCGAGAGCCGATTGCTCCAGCAGACGCAGTTTTTCCTTCAAACGCAGCGCATCTTTGAGCGTCTTGAACGGAATCGCATTTTCTTTCAGGCCGGGAATATCAAGAACCGGTGTTACCCCACCCGCCGCGATTACTAAATAGTCGTAGGCGATCGCCGCCTGTCCAGCACAAAATACTTGCTGACCTTGCACATCCACCGATTCCACCTGAGCCTGCACAAACCGCACCGTACTATCCTGCAACAACTCCTCAAAACAAGGAGCCACTTCCCACGGTTGCATCTCTTCCGTGATCAACTCATACAGTAGCGGACTAAAAACGAAATGATCTTCACGATCAATCAGCGTAATCTCAGGACGATTAGCATCTTCCCAAGGAAACTGAATGAGGCGCAAGGCAGTATACAATCCAGCAAACCCGCCTCCAACAATGACAATGCGACGATGGCTCATGAGTAATGTAGAGATTTTAGCTTCCCTGTCATTGTGCCTCAATTCTTAGTATAGGGGGGGCTGCAACTCTCTAAAAACCAGCTAAATCCGTCTCTAGCCATAGATATTCTGAGTTCGGGACAAATAAGGCTTGAAATACTGACGCGGAGAAGAGGAAAGCGGGCGATGAGTAGATGTTTTAGACATAAAGGTTTGGCTCACAAAGAATCTCCGTGTCACTCTATCTCCGTATCCCCGTGTCCCCGTGTCTCCGTGTCCTCTTATTTCTCTTTCTCTAAATTCTTCCACCCGAACCTACGTTAAATAAATTACAGCGAGACTTCAGTGACAGACTCTTCACCTTTTGGCGAAACCAAAGTATCACCCTCGCCCTCACCAAACCAATCTTTTAACTTGTCCTTAGCCTTTTGACGCACCTCATCATCAATATGCGTTGTCACTACCGCCATCGCCATCAATAATGTCGATAAATCATCGCTATAACCGATTGCTGGAATCACATCAGGCAGCAGATCCGGCGGCAAAATCCAATACCCTAAGGCACCGACAATCACAGCTTTATATTTAATTGGAATATCTTTTTGCTGCAACGTGTAAAACAGAGTCAGCACTAGCTCAACCGTCTTTTTCCCAGTCACAACCGCATACTTAGCCAACTTTTCTTTTAAATTCTTTTCTGAGTAATACTGCTCATATTTACCCAAGTTTTTCTCGACAATAGATTCGACTTCTTTCGGCAAAATGACATCTAGCTTTTTCGCTCTTTCCTGAATCTCACAAAATTTTGTGTGCGTTTCTTCAGCAGAGATCGTTTGTTCGGATACGAGTTGCAGTAAATCGACTAACTCTACAACTGTTGCAAATTGTTCCGCAGAAATATCGAAAGTTTGGCGGATTTGTAGAATCGTCTCTTGCTCAGACTCGTGGGTTTTGTTGTCCAGAGAGGCTACTTCCAAAGACCAAAACAGTAATCTCCACCACACTTTCTTATCGGTATCTTTTAAGGTCTGGAGATATTCCGCAACTTTTAGATAATCGACTGGGGATTCTTTGAAAGATTGTGATATTTCAGTATAAATTTCATCGTCTTGAATCAGGCTCTTGAGATATTCTTGTTCGCTACTATCGGAACGGCCATCAACAGAAGCCACGGCAAAAAGCACAGCCCAGAAAGCTGTCTCTTCTTCTTTGTTGAGCTTCCTGAGTTCGCTATGGGGTTTTCGAGTAAATATTTTGGTTACTACTTGCTTTGACTTTGATTGGCTTTGCTTGATTGTTTGAAAAATGCTTGATGTTATTTTTTTTAGTTTCGATTCAGACATGATGCTAAGAAGTCACTGTGCAACAGCGAATCCCGTTA
>JBARRZ010000179.1:0-3479 GCA_049644465.1 Limnothrix sp. | reverse complement strand
GGCGATCGCCGAATCAGGATCCTTCAAACCATTACCAGTGAGTACGCAAACAACCTTAGAACCTGTCGGCACTTGGTCTTTCACCTTTAGCAAACCCGCAACCGAAGCCGCACTCGCCGGTTCACAAAAAATTCCTTCATTGCCACCAAGCTTACGGTAGGCTTCAACAATTTCCTCTTCCGTAACCGCGTTAAATTCACCTTGGCTGGCCGCTTGCACACCATGGGCTTTATCCCAGTTCACCGGATTACCGATGCGAATTGCCGTTGCAAATGTTTCTGGATTCTTCACCGGATGTCCATGAATAAACGGTGCAGCACCTGCCGCTTGGAAACCCATCATTTTCGGTAATTTCGTACATTTATTGATGGCGTGATATTCACAAAATCCCATCCAATAAGCCGTAATATTTCCCGCATTACCGACGGGAATACAAAGCCAATCTGGCGCATCACCCAAACAATCGACAAGCTCAAACGCAGCGGTTTTTTGCCCTTGGAGACGATAAGGATTTACTGAATTAACAAGGGTGACCGGATAATTTTCCGACATCTCTCGCACAATGGTCAGCGCGTCGTCAAAATTTCCTTCAATTGCAATCACTTCTGCGCCGTAGAGCAACGCTTGAGCTAATTTTCCAAGGGCAACATAACCGTCTGGAATCAGCACAAAAGCGCGTAAGCCAGCACGACGAGCATAGGCGGCGGCGGCGGCAGACGTGTTACCAGTACTCGCGCAAATGACGGCTTTGGCTCCCGCTTCTTTTGCTTTGGTGATCGCCATGGTCATGCCGCGATCTTTAAAGCTACCAGTTGGGTTTAAGCCGTCATACTTTGCATAAACTTGTACATCCCGGCCAATTTCTGCGGCGATGCTGGGCAGGGGAATGAGCGGTGTATTGCCTTCGAGCAGGGTAACGACAGGTGTTGAATCGGTGACGGGTAGATACTGTCGGTATGCTTCGATTAGACCCGGCCACTGGGCGGCGGGTTGGGTCGGATAGACGGTATTTTTCGGGCTGGCTGTTGGAGTACTCAGAACCACAATGTTTTTCTTTAAAGTGTATTCAATGAAACGAAATCTTCTCTAAAGGTTAGCAGTTTGGGGCTTCTTGCTGCTAGGGAAATGGCGATCGCCTACGGTTAATTTGCCTGTAATTTTGAACTGCAAAATCAACCGGTCTTGGCTTTTGATGAATTTAGGAGCGCAATTGTCCTTGCACAACGACATCAAATTCTTCTTCAAAAATTTTTTTCTTATATTCAAGACTCCACAATTCTAGCTCACAGGAATCGTCTTGATAAGTTGGGGTCAAATGCAAGGTCAGTTCTTCATCTTTCGCATCATAATCACACACAACGGCGGCGATCGCCCCAATTTGACGACGGTCGAGGCCAACCGCTAAACGCATGATGGCACTCAGTCTTTGAACCATTTGTCGATGCTGTTTATCAGTCAAGTTTTGAAAATTTTCGTGCTTCTTTTTAGGCTTACTTTTGCGATGATAACGGGCAAGATTGGCGATAATTTCCACCTGTGTTTCATTAAAGCCCAATAATTCGGCGTTGCGAATCAAATAATAAGAATGCTTGTGATGGGAGGAATGGCTAATGTACAAACCGCAATTGTGCAAAACCGCCGCCGCCCACAGCATTTCCCGCGCTTCGGAATCAAAATCGTGCAGCACGCCTTGCAATTGATCAAAAATAGCTAGCGAAAACTCGGCGGTTCTTTTGCCACAGTCTAGATTGACGCGATATTTTTTGGCGATCGCCATCACACTCCGCTCACGAATCGAACCTTGATATTTCAAACGACTCTCAATCAAGCCGTGAGACAGCATCCAGTCCACAATCACCCCTTCCCGCAACGCCCGCTCACAGACCATAATTTCTTGAATACCCAGCAAACTCATCGCTTCTTCTAGGATGATTGCGCCCGCCACAATAATCTCGGCCCGCTTATCCGACATCCCCGGCATATTGGCACGTTCACGACAATTCAATTCCAGCATCTGCTGAATCATTTTGCCCAATGCCTTACGCGAAAAACAATAGCCATGCAAAGGATTCGGCACAGCCCCTAAACTAGACATAGCATGAATTTCAGCAAGGGTCTGAATCGTCCCCGAAGTACCAATCATTTTGGCTGTCTCGCCGGGTTGCAACTGTTCCCGCAACATCTCTATCGGTCGCTCTAAACGACCCCGAATATAGGCTTGTAAAGTAATAAACTCTCGATTAGTAACGGGGTCATTTTCGATAAAATCTTGGGTCAAACGCACGGCTCCGACTTTCGTGCTGCTCAGAAAACGTGCTTCGTGGGTCTCTGCAAGGCTAATTTCTGTAGAACCACCGCCAATATCAATCAACACGTGGGGCTGCTGGTTAAAGTCCACAGCAGAGAGCACACCGAGATAAATACGTCGGGCTTCTTCTTGTCCAGAAATGAGATCAACTTTGAGATGAAGTTCTTGTTCGATGCGTTGCAAAAAGTCTTTGCCGTTGGGTGCTTCTCGCATGGCACTAGTCGCGACGGCAATTAGGGAATCTACCTGAAAGCTTAAGGCTAGGTCTTGACAGCGTCGTAATGCTTTTAAAGATCGCTCCATGGCGGCATCGGTGAGTTTGCCAGTTTGGCGATCGCGGTGACCAAGGCGCACGGTATCTTTTTCTCGCGCGATGATCGTAAAGGCGGGTAGGCTCGGCTGAATTTTGACGATCACCATGTGGATCGAGTTTGTGCCGATATCGATCGCCGCTAAGGTGCAGTCTTCCCCATCACTGACATTCGCAAACTGAGTCGAATTCGTCTTAAGCTGATAAACGGAAGTAGCCATGGGTTATCTGTACGGTGTATTGCTATTTTCTATTATTAGGGATGAATTTCTCTTTGTAACGTCTCTCTGTAGATCTTGTGGATCTTCTGCTGAATTTTATGGCTGCTGAACCGACATGGAAAAAAATTATTCGCCTTTTGCGCTGGGATAAGCCTGCGGGTCGTCTGATTTTGATTATTCCGGCGCTTTGGGCAGTCTTTCTCGCTGCTGATGGACGGCCAGATCCACTGTTGGTTATGGTGATTGTGTTGGGGGCGATCGCCGCGAGTGCAGCGGGTTGTGTTGTTAACGATCTCTGGGATCGCGATATTGACCCGAAAGTCGAACGGACAAAAGTACGCCCCATTGCCTCTAGAGCCCTGACGGTGAAAGTAGGAGTTGGCACAGCAATTGTCTCTTTTGCCTCGGCGGCGGGTTTGGCTTTTTATCTCAACCCTTGGACAAATCCTCTCAGTTTTTGGCTGTGTGTCGCTGCTGTGCCTGTGATTGTCTGTTATCCGCTCGCTAAACGTTTTTTCCCTGTGCCGCAATTGGTGCTGGCGATCGCCTGGGGATTTGCCGTGCTGATTAGCTGGAGCGCGGTCACCAAAGATTTGACCCTGCCCACATGGCTGCTCTGGGGCGCAACAGTGCTGTGGAC
>JBARRZ010000178.1:0-17119 GCA_049644465.1 Limnothrix sp. | reverse complement strand
ATTCAAGCCCTAGAACAAATTAGCGGCATCAACCAAATCACCAATAATATCCGCGTTCAGAGCCAGCCCGTGGGAGTGCGTCTTTACTTTGATCAAAATTCTGCGTCCATCAAACCCGACGATTTCGATCAAAAACTCAGCCGCGTCAAAGAATTTTTAGAACAGTATCCTAATTTAAATCTGCGCATCATCGGCTATCAGCATCCCAGCGAGTCCGCCAATGACGTTGCTCTCAAACGCGCCCAATCGACACAAATTTTACTCGAAGACCAAGGTATTGATCGCCGCCGAATTATTGCTTTAGGCATTAATCAATCACCGCCGAATGTTACTGCCGAAGAACCAATTTGGCTTAGTCGCACTGTGATTTTTGACACAATCACGTCAACAGTAAATATCGAAGAAGTACCAACCGAAACTGAAGGCGATCGCCCTATCTCAACACCATAGTTTTTTCGAGAATAGAAATATTTAAACAGCTTTTATTCTCGACTAAGTTTTCTCCAAGCTCTCCACAACTTCATAAAAAAAGCGAGTAGCCACCCAATGGTCTGGGCGTAATCGATAAACCGTGTCTTTACTACTATCACTGGACTCGGCAGGCGATACATGGAGATCTTCTAATAGAGCCAAAATAAGTGGGAGTGGTTTTTCGACTTTAGTAGAAGAAGCTTCGAGTCCGGCAAATGATTTGTCTAACAATGTTTGGAATTTTTTGAAGGGGCGATCGCTGCCGATCCAGTAAGTTTGCCATGTGCCGAGAGGGCGCGATGGTTCGAAGGTGAATGGCTCCTTATTCTCACCTTGGGGCGGTATTTCTAGTCCAGATTGGGGCGTCAATAAAATCAATTCCTGTTTCGGACTTTGAGCGAAACCGACAAAATGTAAAGTCTGCTCGCCTCGATTTTGGAAGCGATAGGCTAAAGATTCACCAGTTGTGACGGTCAATTTCTGAAAGTTTGGCGATCGCCCAATTGCTAGCGGCGTCTGTTTTTCTACAAGGGAAACCCGCTTCGGTTCTAAACGATCTAAACCCACAGCGAGCGGCAGTTGCGCGCTCGTTTCGTTGACCAATAAACGCAACCATTTCAAAGCTAATAATTGCTCAAAAATAGGCTGAAGTCGATCCACCGAGGACTTGACCGCTTCGTTAGCCTCAAGGGGAATTAAGCCGGGTAGCGCCTCGCCGACCACAGAAAATAACTGATAGCCTGCATCAAACACATAATCAGCCCATTCTGGCGGATTACTAATGTTGGCAACGCCGACAATTCCAGCAAAAGCGCTGGTGGCATCGACCCGTTCGATTCGGCTGAGATTATTACCTAGAGAGATTTTCAACGTCAAATTGCGAGGGAAAATTCTTAGCTTTTCTTGTACTGTGTTGCCCACAATCGGCATTTCGCCATTGGTTTTTGCTTGGGCAAATAAGCCCGTTTTTGAGCTGAGACGCAAAGGGGAAGCTGATTCGGCGAGGGTTTGGAAAACGCTATCAGGGGCGATCGCCTGTAAAACCTCTGGTTCGAGACCCGTAAGCAACAGCGTCACCACCCCATTATCTGTCGCCGCAACCTGTCCCGCTGAAGTCAGCGTTGTTTTCTTCGGCAAAATACCGTAAACAGGCGAATTAACAGTGCCATCTAGCGTCGATAAATCAGTTCTGAGCTGCACCTGTCGATAACGAAATCCCAGAAAATCTTGAGCATCATTGATGGTTGCATTCGGATTAATGGCCGAGACACAATGGGCCAAAGCCGCTGTAAAGAAGCCTGCCGCCGAACTGTTAAGTTGCATTTCTGGTGCCCAGCCCTGCTGAGCTGCCATCAGCTGAAACACCGTCTTACGTCCTAATTTGCGTTGCACTAAGCTGTACTGCAACTGATCGGCGATCGCCTTTTCAGAAGGATTAAAGCCCGCCGAGATCGTTTTTGGATAAGTGCGTCCCCGCCAATAGTGATGACCCGCCGCACTCACCGGATCAAAACTTGTATCTAAAACCAAGACCGATTTTGCCGGTTCTAGAGAGCGGATCAAGCTCGCTAATGTCACGACGGCGATCGCATTATTAATCGTCGTTTTCGATTTGCCAATCACCCCATCCACAGGCATCAGCGCCGGTATTTGCGATTGTTCCGTACCAATATTGATGCGCGTTCCATAGCCACTAAAATGCACAAACAAAAAATCGTCTGGCGTAACAAGCTCTTTTAGTTGCTTCTGAAACATCGTCAGAATATTGTCGCGAGTTGCATCACGATCTTGCAGAGTCAAAATATCTTCCGGTGCAAACCCAAACTGATGCGTCAAAATAGTTTGCTGAATCCGTACATCTGCCGCGCATCCAGACAAATCATCGACATCGGGATAATCATTAATCCCAATCAACAAGGCAAACTTACGGCCTTTAAAATTATTGAGCGCATGGGCATAATGATCAACATCAGCCAAAGACCATTGATCCACCATACCAAGGGAAACGAGGGCCAATCCTAACCTTTGTAAAAAGTCGCGCCGATTCAATCCCATCTTGAACTTCTGCCCTTGAGAATGCTCTTATCAGACTACCAGTATGCCGCTGTGTCTGACTACTACCGTGCAGACAATTTATAGAGCAAATGTGCCTGCTTGAATATAACTGTTGAAAGTTACATTTTTGCTATGCTTTTACGGTTTTGAACGGGACTGACGGGACTCGAACCCGCGACCTCCTGCGTGACAGGCAGGCATTCTAACCAGCTGAACTACAGTCCCTTGTTGTTTTAAGTCACTTCTAACAATATAAATTTGAAAAAAAGTTATGTCAACCCCCTAAGCTGCTTTTCTGGAAAGATTTCGGCGTAAAGGCTCAAAAATCCGAGAAAAAAGGGTTAGGAAATGGTGGCTTTACCGAAGCGGCGATCGCGCTTTTGATAGGCAAGTAAGGCTTGGTGGAACTCGGTTTTATCGAAATCTGGCCAGAGGGTCGGCGTCACATAAATTTCACTGTAGGCCATCTGCCACAATAAAAAATTGCTGAGGCGCATTTCGCCGCTGGTACGGATCAGCAAGTCGGGATCTGGAATGCCGTGGGTATACAAATGGTTGTTGATAATTGTTTCGTCAATGTCGCCGACTCGCATTTCGCCTGCGGCAACTTTGGTGGCGATCGCCTGACAAGCCTGTACCAGTTCCTGACGCCCCCCATAATTTGTCGCCACAGTAAATTGAATCCCCGTATTTTGCTCCGTCTGTACCACCGATTTTTGAATCTCTTCCTGTAGCGAATAGGGTAACGAAGTCAGATCCCCCACAAACCGAATTTGGATACCCTTTTGCGCCCAGATTTTAATTTCCCGGCAGAGCACCTTTTCAAAAAGCGTCATCAAAAATTCCACTTCTGTTGGGGGACGACGCCAATTTTCAGTCGAAAACGCATAGACTGTCAGCGCACCAATGCCCCAATCTTGACAGTAGGTCAAAATATTGCGGATCGTATCGACCCCCTTCTGGTGGCCCATAATCCTTGGCAGGCCACGTTGTTTACCCCAACGACCATTACCATCCATGATCACTGCAATATGTTTTGGCAGTTTTTGGGGATCAAGATCGACTGGCAGAGAATGAACCATAACTCAAGCAAAATTTAATCTTTATCAATGGAAGAAGAAGAAGGAAGCCGTAAAAATCGTTCCAGCAAGACTCTACCTTGGAAACCTAATTGGCGGCTGAGGCGACCAAAATTTGGGGCCACAGATTCATGATCGCTAGGAGCAAAATATTCTGCTAACAGCTCTTTGAGTTTACTACTGGTTAGGGGACGATTGAGGCTGCCGCGTTCAGCGAGGGAAATAGAGCCTGTTTCTTCGGAAACAACGACACAAATACAATTTTCGACGCGTTCGGTGATGCCCATAGCGGCTCGGTGGCGTGTGCCAAGTTGGCGTGAGGCTGTTTTCTCGGATAGGGGGAGGATCACGCCGGCGGCAACTAGTCGGGAACCGCTAATAAACACAGCGCCATCGTGGAGCAAAGTGCTGGTCTGAAAGATTGTTTGGAGGAGTTCTTTCGAGATTTCTGCATTGAGAAGCACACCGGGTACGGAAAAGTCTTTTTCGTCCATGGGGGCGGTTGTTTCAATCACAAGCAGAGCACCGGTACGGGTTTGGGAGAGATTTTTAATGGCATCGACAATGCTATCGAGAATGCTATCTTCGGTGGCAATCACGCGTACGGGGGAAGGCCGAAAGAGGGCCATAATGTCGCCACGTCCTAGTCGCTCTAGTAGTCGTCGCAATTGGGACTGAAAAATGATGGCGATCGCCACCGCTGAGACCAAGATAAATCGGTCTAAAATTGCCGCCACATACCCTAGCTCCAACATCTGAGCGAGCTTTTCGGCAATAATCAGCAGCAAAAATCCCCGCGCCACCCATAGCGTACGCCGCTCCTCAATGACAAATAACGCCACATAAATTAGAAATAGAGTCAGCGCAATATCAACGCTATTAAAAAGCCAACTCGGCATTGGATACAACCGTCATTTTTCACAATCAACAAAGCTGCGATTAGACTCTATCATGGCATAGAGCAGACCTGCGCGAGGTATGAAATTTGCGGGTTTCAGCAGTCTATCTCTCGACGAGATGCTGGCGATCGCCACTTAAAATTTGCTCGCTCAAACCCCTCTCTAAAAAGAAGAGAGCCAATTATCCTAACAATAATGACCCTCTTCTAACCGGCTCTCAGACTAAATTTTTAAGACGAAACATCAATCTTGGCGCAATCGTTCTGGCAAGCAATCCTGACGAATCAGATCCGCGTATGTCTCTCGACGTAAAATAACTTGTGCTTCACCATCGCTCACCAGTACTGCCGCAGGACGACCAATCCGATTGTAATTTGACGCCATGCTGTAGTTGTAAGCTCCGGTTGCGAGCACCACCAGCACATCACCCGGTTGCGGTGTTGGTAATTGCGCATCTTTAATCACAACATCACCAGACTCGCAATGCTTACCCGCCACAGTCACTTTTTCATCACAGGGTGTAGATAAACGATTTGCCACGACAGAAAGATATAGAGACTCATAGGTAATCGGGCGAGGATTGTCAGACATGCCGCCATCAACTGAAACATAGGTACGAATATCGGGCACGACTTTACGACTACCAACGGTATAAGCGGTAATGCAAGCTGTCCCAACCAGCGATCGCCCCGGTTCCACAATGAGCATGGGTAAACCAACTTCATACTTTTTGCAAGCGGCTTCAAGGGATTCGGCAACGTTGCGTGACCATGCTTCGATGCTTGGGGGATCATCAGATTCTGTATAGCGAATGCCTAAGCCACCGCCCAGATTTAAAACTTTGAGATCAAGACCGTATTCACCTGCTTTTTTAAACCAACCAGCTAAAACATCACCTAAATCTTTATGGGGTTGCTGTTCAAAAATCTGTGAACCGATGTGGGCATGGAGGCCAATGCAGTTGAGATAATCGGCACGACTTACGAAGGCAAAGGTTTCTTCGATCTGGTTCGGGTCGAAACCGAATTTGCTGTCGAGGTGTCCGGTGCGAATGTATTCGTGGGTGTGGCATTCGATGCCGGGGGTAAGGCGCAAAATAATGTTGGCGATCGTCTGACGAGTTTGGGTGAGTTCGCCTAGCATTTCCAGTTCGAGGAAATTATCAACAATAATCGTGACATTGCTGTCGAGGGCAAATTCTAATTCTTCGCGAGATTTGTTGTTGCCGTGAAAATAAATTTTGTCGGTGCTAACGCCAGCTTTAAGCGTGGTGTGTAATTCGCCACCGGAAACAACGTCAAAACCTAAGCCTTCGCTATCGATAATTGCACAAACCGCCATACAACTCCATGCTTTCGAGGCATAGATGGCAAGGGATTCACCAGAATAATATTTCTTGAGGCTATCGCGATATTGACGACAGGTGGTTCTCAAAGTGTGTTCGTCGAGGATGTATAGAGGCGAGCCATATTGTTCGACTAATTCAATGACATCGCAACCGCCGATCACGAGGTGATCTTGTTTATTCACAGTGGCGGTGAGGGGCATCAAGCTTTGATTTGGCGAAAGCGTTTCTGGATTTTTTGGCAAATATTGCCGTCCAGTATTTTGGGTAGATTCGGCGGTTAACATAGTTGTCAATTTAGAAGTTTCTATAGTGAATCAAGATAATAAAGCAGTTTAATACTTAATCGCGAGGGAAGGCAGCTCCCAGTTTGAAGGCTTTCTTTTCAAAACTTGCTTACAGAAAAAATCCCTAATTTCAATAGAAATCAGGGACAAGAAAAATTCATCAATAGTTGATCAGCAAATTAAGCGGCGATCGCCTCAGGTTTTACAGCCTGCCCAAGTAGCTCTTGGAGGTTGTCCCCTTCAATCACTTCAGTATCAAGGATCTGCTTAGAGATCGTCTCTAGTAATTCACGGTTGTCATTAAGGATGGCGATCGCCTGTTGGTGAGCTGTTTCGACAATATCCTTCACCTCAGCATCAATCGCCTTCGCCGTATCATCACTGACCATGCGACGCGGATTAGCCATGCCACCATCCCCAAGGAAATTATTTCCCTGAGAACCCCGCTCATAAGCCAACGGCCCCAGCACCTTACTCATGCCATAGGTCGTCACCATGCGTTCCGCCAAATCCGTCGCCCGTTGCAAATCATTCGCCGCACCAGTCGTAATGGAGCCGAAAATAATTTCCTCCGCCGAACGACCACCGAGTAGCGTCGCAATCTGGTCACGCATTTCACGCTCATCCATCAAAAAGCGATCTTCCGTCGGCATTTGCAAGGTATAACCCAACGCCGCCATACCACGAGGCACAATCGAAATCTTGGCAACCTTACCGCCACCGGGCAGCAGAGAACCCACAATCGCGTGACCAACTTCGTGATAAGCCACAATCGTTTTTTCCTTATCCGACAGCACACGCCCTTTTTTCTCAAGACCTGCAACCACTCGTTCAATCGCTTCCGCAAAATCTGCTTGAGCCACTGTTTCACGATAATTCCGAGCTGCCAACAAAGCTGCTTCATTAACAATATTGGCTAAATCTGCCCCAGCAAAACCGGGCGTACGCGTCGCAATTTCTCTCAGGTCTATTTCGTCAGACAATTTGACTTTCTTCGAATAAATTTCCAAGATTTTGAGACGACCACCCAAATCAGGGCGATCAATCAATACTTGGCGATCAAAACGACCGGGACGTAACAAAGCCGGGTCTAGAACTTCAGGGCGGTTCGTCGCAGCCAAAACAATGACTGTCGCATCACCCTCAGAAAAACCATCCATTTCGGTTAAAAGCTGGTTGAGGGTTTGTTCCCGCTCATCGTTACCGCCCATCATGCCGCCCGACGCTCTGGATTTACCAATGGCATCCAGCTCGTCAATGAAGATAATACAAGGGGCTTTTTTCTTGGCTTCTTCAAACAAGTCGCGTACCCGCGCTGCACCAGCACCGACAAATAATTCGACAAATTCAGAACCGGAAATAATGAAGAAAGGAACTCCTGCTTCTCCGGCTACAGCTTTTGCCATCAGGGTTTTACCTGTTCCGGGAGGGCCAACAAGAAGCACACCTTTAGGAATTTTTGCGCCAATCGCCGTATAACGTTGGGGCGTTTTGAGAAATTCAACGATTTCTGTTAATTCGGCTTTTGCTTCGTCAACCCCAGCAACATTGTCGAAAGTGACTTTGGTGGCTTCTTCTGCAACATAAACTTTGGCTTTGCTGCGGGTAAACGAAAGTGCGCCCCCAGCTCCACCGCCAGCGCCACCGCTGCGATTGATGAAAAATTGCCAAATTGCGACGAAAATAATTGGTGGAATAACCCAGCCTAAAAGATTTCCGAAGAAATTATTAGTTGGCGGCGGCGCTGCAAATTCGACGTCATTTGCTTCTAAACGCTTGGGTAAATCGAGGTCAAAAATCGGCGTCGTCCGCAGAATTGCATTGTTGTCTTGGGCGGCGCTTTCTGTGAGTTGGTAACGGATTTCTTTATCGCCGACAGATGCTTTTGTGACTTGTCCGTCTTCTACTTGGCTAATGAAGAGACTGTAGGGAACTTGAGGAACTGGATTACTAAAAAAGTTTGGGAAAAAGGCATTAAATAGAAAAAATAAGCCAGTGATCCATAACAAGACTGAGCCAATTTGCCTTGTCCGAGAGGGAGGTTTGTCTTTTATGCTCATCGTGGCGTTCTCACAGAGAATTATTTATCTCTCTATTGTAAAGATGGCTACAGCTGCTAGACAGCACGGTTAACCGAAATCTATAGTTCGGCTGAGAGTCTGATGGATTCGTTGTTTGCCTGCAGATGGTAGATGAAAGTACTAGTTTGTGATATTAGAGGGCGATCGCCAAATATGAAGAGAATGCGGCGATCCGGTATGAAAATATGAAGAAATTCTAAACTTATGGAGGTTGTCTATTGGGAGTTTCTATGATTTTGCGGATGTGGAACGTTATGGATTCCGGCTACTTTAGACAAAGAGAAAGAAATTGTTGTCGTCGAGTCTCTGGTTCCTCTTAAGTAAGAAGGGATCAGAGATTTTTTTGTAAGCGTGTCATTTTCTACTGCCTCGTGATTGGTGTCGGCAGCAAACAGGCGATCGCCCGACCAGTACACCACGAAAATAATATTTTCATTCAAGCCTAAATTCGCTCGAAACCTAGGCAGCAAAAAGATTTGAAGTTTCCTCTTGTGTAAATGACTTTCCTTCGGGAGAGTTTTTTCTTGTCTAAAACAATTCGTTTACTCTCAACATTTACGAAAAAGCACACGATAAACGGGTTCCCCCTTATTCTGGGTCGCAATTTCTCGTTCTGTCGGTATCGAAAAAATATTGTCTGCTAACCAAAAACTGTCATGAGTCGTTTCAAAATTCTCATGTTCAAGAAACTTCTCACGCATTTCCGTCGCCACTTCTTCGACATCAGATTGCAAAAAAAAGCTTGTCGTTTTGGGCGTATGTTTCGCGAGAATATCAACTAAATCAGGTTGTACTACCCGGCGTTTTTGATGACGTTTTTTGAACCAAGGATCAGGAAACTGAATAGTGACCCAAGTTAATTTCTCCGTTGGTAGCGAATCAAGCAGCGATTGTAATGACGTGTTGATGTTGGCGAAAAGATAATGCAGATTAGGCAAACTGAGTTGATCACGAATGGCGTTCGCGTCTTCTACCAAAGGATTACGGATTTCAATGCCCAAAAAATTGCGTTCTGGAAATTGCTGCGCCATCTCTAAGATGAAGCGACCCCGCGCGCAGCCAATATCTAGATGTAGCGGTGCTTCCAAATTTTGATAAATCTCTGCCCATGCTGGCATCGGGACATCTTGCTGATATTTGTCCGTCAATGGATTTACATGCTGCCGAACCCGCGATCGCCCCACGAACAAACTCCCTAAAAATGCGCAAAAAAAATTAGTCACCCCATTGTGCCACGCGTACCAGACCAAACTTCGATATGCTTAAATGAATAGGAGCAAAATCCCTTTGCCCTGTGTGAAAGTTTTCAAATTCCCGGCAGAATATGGCAGACACAACCGATCCAAAATCCACCGCAGCCGCAGCGAAAAAGAAAGAAAAGCCTCCGAAGGTAGAAGATAAACCTTTTGAGGAATTTATCGAGACTCATTTTCTGCCCGATCTCCAAACCTCGCTCCAAGAGAATGGCATCAGCGACATGAGCCTTAAGTTCGTTGAGACCAATATTCCAGTCCAAGGCTTAGAATCGCAATCTTGTTGGCAAGTACAGGGCAGTTGGAAAAATAATCAACGCCAGTTTATTTTGTACTTTATCGACGCAGAGATTAAAGGCCAGAAAGCTTGGTCTTTTGCAACGGATGGCTCTCCTCACAGCACAATGGAATCATTCATGATCGATGAGCGGCGAGTGACACTGCCATTGATGGTTAGCTATGTGATTCAGCGTTTGGATGCTCAAAAATGGCTTGTGCTGAATTAGTTATCCGGCAAGTTTTAATGATTTTATGAGTGACCCGACAGCATTAAAGCGTCTCCTTGCGGCAGTAGCGGAGGGGCAGATTAGTCCTGAAACGGCATTTTCTGATCTAAAAAATTTATCGTTTGAAGCGGTGGATGATTTCGCAAAAATTGATCACCATCGTCAACTGCGTACAGGTTTCCCTGAGGTGATCTGGGGGCCGGGCAAAACGCCGGAACAGATTGCCAAAATTATGCAAGTGATGGGCGATCGCCAACCGATCGTCATGGCCACCCGCATTGATGTCGAGACCTACCATCAACTCCAGCCCAAAATTCGGAACCTTACTTATTACCCTGAAGCACGAATTTGTGCCCTGATTCAGACGCCAATCAAAGTTACGCAAAAAGGCACAATTTCCATCTTGACTGCTGGCACCGCCGATTTACCCGTGGCGAAAGAAGCCGCGATTACCGCCGAGCTGTCCGGTTTTGCTGTCGAACGCCTTTGGGACGTGGGTGTTGCCGGAATTCACCGACTTTTGAACAATCGCCACATCATCGAAGCAGCCGACGTCTTGATCGTGGTGGCCGGCATGGAAGGCGCTTTACCCAGCGTAGTTGCAGGATTTGCCGATTGCCCCGTGATTGCAGTGCCGACGAGTGTGGGTTACGGCGTCAGTTTTGAAGGCGTTGCTCCGTTGTTAACAATGCTCAATTCTTGCGCTGCGGGTATTGGCGTGATGAATATCGATAATGGTTTTGGCGCTGCGATTTTGGCTGGACAAATTTTACGAACAGCACAAAAGCTTAGTTTTCAGAATTAAACTCATTTAATTTAGCTTACGTTTCGCTGTAAGAAGATATTTGAAAGACAGTTAGTGTGTGTTTCTTGCTATTGAGAAATAAACTCAGATAGTCATGTTTTTTATAGTATTTTGACAAAAACTTTTAAATATTTTGTATTTGAGAAGGCTTTTTTCTGATTTTTTATACTACGTCTTTTGCGCAAAAACCACGTAGGTAATTAACAATCTGTCATTCTATAGTTGTAGAAGTTTTCAGCAAAAATTAAGCTGAAATGCTTAGGGGAGAAACGATAGTGTGCAAACTGCAATCTCCGAAACCCGTGCTGTACATTGTCTTTATTGAAATACGGTGAAGCCTCAATGTGGGTGAGGGCGATCGCCCCTTTAGATGAAAAAATCACCCGTTCTTCATACAACGAAACGACACTTAAAGATTGAGTAAATCCTGTTTCTAAAATAATTTTGTATCCATTTTTACCAGTAAAATACTTAGTATCGACACAGAAGAGCGAATTCGTTAGTCAAAGTATTTTTCTGTTAGCACTAAGAATTTTCTCTTTCGATTCAGGCCGCTATTTCAATGCCGCTTCCGGTTGTTTTAAACAAGAAAGATTAGAGAGTAAAACAGATGATTGCAGAAGTTGTTCAAAATAAATGCCCCATTGGTCAGCTCCTTCAGCAAGCTGGCTTGATTTCTGAAAATCAGCTCAATTTAGCATTACAAAATCAAACGATTCCCGGATACGAAACCTTAAACCTATGCGAATTGCTGGCTTTGCGAGGCTGGGTCAATCAAGAAACATCTGATTTTTTTGTGATCAAATGGCCTCAAATTATTGCAGCAATCAAAAATAGTAAGCAGTGCAAACAACTCAGTGATTATTTAGTCGATGCTCACTTATTAACTCAAGCGCAAGTCGAGGAGCTTCAGCAACAACAACAGCAACAAAAAACCTCTTTCGGGCAATTGGCTGTCGCAAAGGGCTATTTAAAGCAACAGACTTTGGACTTTTTTGCTAAGCACTTGTCTGTGAAGCAAAACAAGCAATCCCAGTCGATTCAGCGCATGAATCGCGGCGCAAAATATTTTAAGTTGGGTGATGTGAAAGGAGCAATTTTAGAAATTAGATCCGCCGTTAAACTTCAGCCTGATAATGCTCCAGCTCATGCTTGGCTAACGCTGATTTATTTAGATTTGGGGCAGCACAGTTTGGCTAAAGTCCATCTAAAGAAAGCGATGGCTTTGGATGCGGATCATGTTTTTGTGAAGGAAGTGCAAAAAAAAGTGTTTGCGTCTGTACCAGTTTCTCCTGTGCAATTGGCTAAAAAAGTGAAAAAATCGGGCAATAGTGGTTGGTTGAAAATTGGCTAATAGCTAAATCAATCGGTTATTAAAGCGCTTCAAGAGCGTAGGTTGCGGAGAGCTGAAAGTCTGAGTGAGGCATAATTTCGATAGTATCGTCGGCGGCGTTAGCGGTTTCGACACAGATCATTGTTTTGTAGTTTTCGTTGCCGAGATCTCCCATGGCGGCGGCTTTCTCAATCCATGGATTCCAGACGATCGCCGTTTTGCTATTTTGTGAGCTGATTTTGATAGTGCGATCAAGGGCTACGTCTTGGATGACTAATTCGCTGGGGGCATTGAGATAAACGCGATCTACTTCTGAGGCGATCGCCACTTCTCCAAGCTGATTTTTTTGTTTGCCACCATCGACTTTATCGAGATAATCGCAGTTATCCAGACCAACGACTTTCGTTTGGGAAATGTCGCCAATTTTGAAATAGGTGTGCATGGCTTGGGTAATGGTGAATGCTTTGTCGCCAGTGTTGCGGGTGATCAGTTCAATCGTTAAAGTTTTGCCGACCGTGATGGCGATCGCCAACTCAAAAGCGTAGTCCCAAATTTTTCTTGTTTCTGGCGTATCGTTCAGTCCAAGAATCACGCGAGTTTCACCAGTCGTTGTGGTTTCAGTGCTAATGACTTGCCACAGGCGATCGCGCACAAACCCATGATTCGGCCGCCCCTGCCCATCCGGATCCGGGCCAAACCACGGCCAACAAATGGGAACCCCGCCCCGAATCGCTTTACCCGCTTTAAATGCTACAAGGTCGCTCACGAAAATCACATCTGTCGCCGCATCCACTGGCCGATAAGACAACACATGACCCGCATACACCGAAATAACAGCCTGCGCTTGCCCGTTCGTAATTTCGATGAGCGGGAAGCCACTTTCCTGTTCAGTGAACGTCAAGCTGTCAGCGATGCCATAATCCTGATTGAGTTGTTGGATATCCATAAAAACCTGCGAAAACGGTGACTTTATCTTAATCAACAGACTAGGTCGGATGCTGCCGTTTTAACTGTTCTTCTAAAGACGCAGCTAAACTCAAAATTTCTGTGGATCTGCTAAAAACTTCCTCTGCTTTTTAATGCTTTTTGTAACTCTGCTGGTGAAAAAATCGACGCTGTACTGAAGCGATAAACTTGTTAAACAAGATATTGAGGTGCTGCCACAGGATGTCTGAACCAATTCAAAACTTACAAGTTTTAATTTTGGCGGGGGGCAAAAGTCGGCGGATGGGTCGAGATAAAGCTCTGTTGTGCCTTGACAATCAGTCTCTATTGCAGCGAACCGTAGAGATTGCGACCAGCATTAGTCCAAGAGTCTGGGTGGTAACGCCGTGGCGGGATGAATATCAGTTTGTTTTTTCGGAGCGGGTCCAGTGGCTGGATGATCCGAAGCAAGCGGGGGGATTGGTGGCGATCGCCCATAGTTTTCCGCAACTTGTCACTAGCGAATGGATTTTGGCCATCGCTTGCGACATGCCCTTTCTCAATACGGAACAGCTAGAAATATGGGCGCAGCAGTTAACTGAAATCCCCTCTACATACACCGCAGCGTTAGTTAGACGAGATCAGCGTTACGAACCGCTGTGTGGTTTTTATCGGTGTACAGTCCGGCGATCGCTCGAAAAATTTGTGGCGAATGGTGGGCGATCGTTTCAAAAATGGTTAGCTACAGAGCAAGTTTATGAACTCACCCTTGAGGCTGAAAAAATGCTATTTAATTGCAACACCCCAACAGATTTCGCTACCCTGAAAGCCAAGCCCTAAAAGATTTTGCTCACTTTCTGTCGAGATTTCTATGCAACAAACAGCCCTTAATCTCATTGCCATCGGTGTATTTTTGATCACGATGACCAGCCTTCTGGGTGGCATTTTTCATATTTCGCCCTTCGTCCCTGCGGGAATCACCGTTTTTATTATGGGTTTGGCGACAGTGGATACCTTTAGCCTCAAGGGTCGCGGCATGACCATTTTTCTGGATTTGTTTACGCCAGAAGCAGAAAAAAAACGCATTATTCGCCACGAAGCAGGCCATTTTTTGGCGGGTTATTTATTAGGAATTCCCATCACGGGCTACAGTCTCACACCGTGGGAAGCGATGCGACAAGGGGATTTGGGGCTAGGGGGAGTGAGTTTTGATTTAGAGCAAGTAGAAGTATCACTCAAAGATTCGCGGCAGATCAATTTATTGCTGGAGCGCTTGAGCACAACCTTAATGGCTGGCATTGCAGCAGAAAAAATTGCCTACGATGAAGATCAAGGCGGCGTGGAAGATTTACGCCAATTACGCCAAATGTTTTTGAAAGCGGGTGTGCCCGTCGCCAGTCATGAGCAACGGGAAAAATGGGCCAAACTTCAGGCGATTAATCTGATTGAACGCAATCAAGAATCCTATGAAAACTTGGTGACAGCCATGGCGACTCGGCAACCGCTAGAGACTTGTTATCAGGTGATTAGCGACTCGTCTTCTGAGCTAGAAAAAGCGGCGATCGCCTAGTCTTGAGAATCGACACGGAGAGGGGGAGACGCGGAGAAGGGGAGATGTAATAAACAAAGTTTTGGCTGACAACAAATCTCCCTTTTGCCCTGTCTTAATTTCTCCGTGTCCCTTTGTCCCCGCGTCCCCGTGTCTCTTTATCCCCGCGTCTATTAAGGTTTTCAAACCCCAAACCCTAAGATTTCGTTTGCATTTTAAGGCGATCGCCAAGGGCTTTGCGAGCTTCTTCGCGGTCGTCAAAGTGAATTTTTTCTGTGCCAAGAATTTGATAATCTTCATGGCCTTTACCCGCAATCAACACACCATCACCGGGTTGGGCTTCGAGGATTGCTTGTTGAATCGCAGCTTGGCGATCGCCGATCACGAGAAATTGCACCGCTTCAGGAATGCCTTCGACAACATCCGCCAAAATTTGGTTCGGGCTTTCAGTGCGGGGATTATCAGACGTGACCACCGCCCAATCAGCTAAGGTAGCCGCAATTTTGCCCATGAGTGGCCGCTTAGTTCTATCGCGATCGCCCCCACAACCAAACACACAAATCATTCTTCTGGGGATAAATGGCCGAGACGCCTTGAGCAAATTTTCTAAACTATCAGGCGTGTGCGCATAGTCCACAATCACACTAATGTCCTGCTTTTCATCAATCTGTACCCGCTCCATCCGACCCGGCACACCCGTAAATTCGGGTAAAACAGCAATCATTGCTTCAAGATCCAAACCCAACGCCAAACCCGCACCAATGGCGGCCATCACATTTTCCAAATTGAACTGACCCACCAGCGGCGACACAAATTGAGTTTGTCCAGCAGGCGTCGTAATTCTGCCCTCTACCCCCGTGGCCGTATAGGTGAGCCGATCCATAAAAATAGCGGCCTCTGCATCTTCGAGGCTATAACCCCAGCATTTTTCACCGAGCTTGTGGGCCAGCCTCGCACCATATTGGTCGTCGATATTCACCACAGCTCGCTCTTGGCAATATTCATCGTTAAATAACAGGGCTTTGGCTTGGTAATACTCCTCCATCGTTTGGTGATAGTCGAGATGGTCTTGGGTGAGGTTGGTAAATACTGACACGTCAAATTTGCAGCCTTTGACCCGATTTTGATGAAGAGCATGGGAGCTGACTTCCATCACGCCGTGAGTGTTGCCTGCTTCAACGGCTGCCGCGAAATTTTTTTGTAAATCGATGGCGAAGGGGGTGGTATGGGTCGCAATTTTTTCGTAGCCTTGCCAACGAGTGTAGAGTGTCCCGATCAAAGCGCTGGGGTGTTTTGCTTGTTGGAGAAAAAATTCGATGAGGTGACTGGTGGTGGTTTTGCCGTTTGTGCCAGTGACGCCGACGAGTTTTAGAGATTCGGTGGGGTAATTATAAAAGCGGTTAGCAATTTCGGCGCAGGCGATAACGGGATCGCTGGTTCTGATGAGGCAGGCATCTTGTTGGTTCGGAAATTTTTCAAGAGCTGCTGGGGTCACGATTGCGGCGATCGCCCCGCCTTCGATTGCACCTCGCCAAAATTCACCCCCGTCAACTCTAGTGCCCGGTAAGCCAATAAACAGATCGCCCTGCGTTGAACCTTGAGAATTGGTGGATAGTCCTTTGACTTCTTGTTGTAGGGCCGTATGCTCTGGCAAAGACTCTAGGACAGAAACCGCTTGTAAAAGCTCACCTAACTGCATAACTTGCCTCTCAATCCCGCAATTTTTCCTGATTTTAGTCTGTCAAAGGTTCATTTCTGTAACTGGATTAGCAATTTTACTGAATTCTGTCGCAGGGTAGGGGTGGCGATCGCCTTTCGAAATGGGCATTCGTTTTCTTTTATCGGTGCGTCTGACCCAGAGACTTTCGGCTAGCAGCCCTAGGCCCAGAGGATTGATATAAAATGCAAGGTGACCAAATGTTGGTCTCAATTTTCTGGGGCACATCTTTTGAAACGATTTGATCAGATAGTTCTTGGCAGTATTTGTGTGTTGACTCTCTGCGTTGCACTGGTCTGGGGTTTAGGCGATCGCCCTCCCATTCGCGTCCAGCAATTCAGTTGGGCAGGCGGCCAGCAAATCAGCATCAAAGACGAAGGCTTCAACTTCACCCTCAATCAGATCGTTGATCCCAAACGAATTGCGAAAAACTTCTCGATCGATCCACCACTCCCGGGTAAATTGAGCTGGGTCGGCAAACAATTTTTTTATACCCTGACCGAGCTGCCAATCTACGGCCAAGAATATCAAATCAAATTGGCTAGCGCCACCGACACCAAAGACTCTGAGCCTGATACCGCAGCAAGCAAAGAAGCCAA
Source organism: Limnothrix sp. (assembly GCA_049644465.1). GTDB lineage: Bacteria > Cyanobacteriota > Cyanobacteriia > Cyanobacteriales > MRBY01 > MRBY01. The sequence goes on along the minus strand of JBARRZ010000178.1, from coordinate 216 downwards.
TCAAGAGTTGCTCATTGAACCGTTTATCAGCCGTGTCCAATCCCGTGACCGAGTGTTCGCCTACATCGGGACAGAAGAAGTGGATCGCGGTCGTCTGGTTTTGTTTAATCTGACGCAGCAGCAAAAAAGCATTCTCACTCCCGCCGATTTGGTGGTGCTTAATTTTGAAACTTACCCTGACGGCGATCGCCTGTTATTTTCCGCCATTCCCAAAGG
>JBARRZ010000177.1:0-8371 GCA_049644465.1 Limnothrix sp. | reverse complement strand
ATGGGCGTTGGCACCGTCAGCTCACCACGGCGATCGCCACTTTACGCCACAAACTCCTACCCGCTTTACCCACCACACCCGACGCCAATGCCCTGACATTACTCCAAGAAAACAGCGATCTCAATCTTTTGACAGTCTTAATTTTTGACCAGTTTGAGCAATTTTTAGAACAACATCCCCGCTCAGGCGATCGCCGCAGTTTTTTTCAATTTTTGTCCCAATGTTTGCAATTACCTTTCGTCAAAATAATTTTGTCGTTGCGAGCCGACCATCTGTTCTACCTGTTGGAATGGGAAACCTCCGGCGATCTCACGATCATTAACGACAATATTCTTGACCGGACAGTGCGTTATCCTCTCGGCAATTTCAGTGCCGCCGCCGCTCACAATTTGTTGACAGTGCTCTCAGAACAATCAGCCAATCGTTTAGAGCCGCAGTTTATCGACCGTTTAATTGCCGATCTTAGTAACGACGTTGGCGAAGTTCGCCCGATTGAATTACAAGTGATCGGGTTTCAGCTCCAGCAAAACGACATCAATACCCTCGATAGTTACCTTGCGCTCGGCGAATCGCCCCGCCAAAAAGTCTTAGAACGTTTTTTATCGCAAATTATCAATCAGTGCGGTGATGAACATCGGGAGTTGGCATGGCAATTTTTGTACCATCTCACCAGTCTGCGCCAGACACGCCCGGAAATTGAAGAGCAAGAATTTCACACACTTTGTCGTCTCCAAGATTTGGGGCGTAATCAATGGCAAAGCGTTACGGATTTGATTTTGCATATATTGGTCGGCTCTGGTCTGGTGATTCGGTATCAAGATGGCAAGGGTCTGTCTTATCAGCTGGTACATGATTATTTGATTCAGCCAATTCGCAACCACTACGATAGTTTTCAGTCACGACAGCTAGCCGATCGCCTCGCGTTTCAAGATCATGAATTGAGTCGGATTCGCCGTCACTGGTCGCAATCTGTCGCGACAATTGTTGGGTTGTTGGGAGTGGTTGTCGCGGTAATTTTCTTAGCGCGGCGGACGGAAATCGAACGTTATCGCCAGTGGCAGGTGACACAAAATGCGGAATTGATGGCGTTAAGTAATGCATCGGAAGCGTTGCTCTACAGTGATCAGCAGTTTGAAGCGTTGCTCGAAAGTTTGCGGGCGACTGTGCGGTTGCGATCGCTAATGGTTGAGGATGCGGCGGCGATCGCCCCAGCGACTCAGTTAAAAGTGCTGACAACGCTTGAGCAAGCTTATTTTGGTGGGCAAGAACAAAATCGCCTTGAGGGTCATCTCGATTCTGTTTTTGATGCTAATTTGTCGCCGAATGGTCGGTTAATCGCCTCGGCGAGTTGGGATGATACGGTGCGCCTCTGGAGTCTGGAGGGAAAATTATTGGCGACGATGATCGGCCATACGGAACGGGTGACGCGCGTCGTTTTTGCGCCGGATGGGCAGTCGGTTTTTTCGAGTAGTTGGGACAACACGATTAAAGAGTGGTCGTTGAAAGGGACAGAATTGCGGTCAATTGATGCGCCGCTAGAGAGGTTGACGGCGATAAATCTGAGTCCTGATGGTGAATTAATGGCGATCGCCAGTGGGTCGGGGGCGATGATTCAGCGTTTGGACGGTTCGTTTAGCAAAATGTTGACGAGTCAGCGCGAGGTGTACTGGATTGCGTTTAGTCCCGACGGCGAAGAAATTGTCACGGTGGAGGAAGGCAATCAGCTTATTCTCTGGAATCAAGCGGGCGATCGCCAACAAGTTTTAACGCTGCCGGTCGAACCGTCTGTGCTTTTTGCGGCCTTTAGTCCCGACGGTAAAACCCTAATCGCCACCGATGCCCAAGGTAATTTAACGCTGTGGGAACGCGGCGATCGCCAAACGGCTTTTCCAACGGCAGGAATTCGTATTTTAGAAGCCCACAGTGAGCCAGTTTTTTTCCTCAGCTTTAATCAAGATGGCAGTCAGTTTGCCACCGCAAGCGCTGATAATACTGTCAAAGTTTGGGGCCGCGATTTAGCACTTCAGGAAACCTTTTCTGGCCACCGCGATGATGTACGGAGTGTGTTGTTTCATCCAGAAACCGACCAGCTCATTTCGGCCAGTATGGATAAAACCATTCGGATCTGGGACTTTGCACCAGATCGTCGCGTCATCCTCAACCATGAGCAACCGATTCGGGATTTGGCTTTCTCAGCAGAGGGCGATCGCCTCGCCACCGCCAGCAATGATAAAACCATCAAACTTTGGCAACGACAGGACGGTCAATTGCAGCGCACTTTATTCGGACATGACGATTGGGTGAATGCTGTGGCCTGGCATCCGGACGGTCAACTATTGGTCAGTGGTAGTGATGATGAAACGGTGCGTCTTTGGTCAGCCGAGGGAAAACTTTTAAAGACGCTTAGAGAACATGGCGATCGCGTACTTGATACCGTGTGGAGTCCCCAAGGTGAGCTGTTTGCCTCCGCAAGTCTTGACCAGACCGTCCGAATTTGGTCTCGTGATGGCGAGCTATTGCAGACATTGGCCGAACACCAAGAACGGGTTAACAGTATCGCCTTTAGCCCTGACGGTAAGTTGTTGGCGTCTGGCAGTGATGATCGCACGGTAAAAGTTTGGCAGCGCCGACCGGATAATTCGTTCTTTTTGGTATCGCAATTAAAAGCAAATAACAGTTGGGTCACGGATGTGGCGTTTTCGCAGGATAGTCAATATCTCGCTTTTTCGAGCTACGACAACAGCATTCAGCTCTGGCCGATGAGCTACCAAAATAAGAACCCAAAGTTTGACTCACCGCTCATTCTTAAGGGTCATAGCGATAGTGTGGCGCACTTGCAATTTAATCCGGCATTTCCAATTTTGGCGACGAGCACTTGGAATAATCAGCTGCAATTTTGGCAGCTCGACGATACGTTGCTAAAAACGCTCCAAGGCCATGAGGATTTGATCACTAGTTTGGATTGGAGTCCCGATGGTGGGGCGATCGCCACTGCTAGCAACGACAATACAGCCATTATCTGGGAGCTAGATTTAGAATATTTACTCACTAAAAGCTGTACTCAATTAAATGCTTATTTGACCCACAACCCGAAAGTTCGGGACAGCGATCGCCGTCTCTGTCGCGATTGAAATACCCCACTCACGACGCAGTAATTCGCCCAAAATTCAAGTCAGGATTGCCTGCTCAATCCGGTTTCGACCGCTGGTTTTCGCGCAGTACAAGGTTTGGTCAGCCAGTTTTAATGAGGCATCAAGCGTGGCAGTGCTCTCGGTGACCATTACCATGCCGATGCTGATGGTCACTGGGTTTGCTGTCTCCATCCCGACAAACACCGTTTTGGCGATACTGTGTCGTAAATTGTCCGCCACCTGTAATGCTTGCATCTGCGAAACGTTCATCAAAGTTGCAGCAAATTCTTCTCCCCCCAAGCGACCGATAAACCCAGTGTGTTGCACAATTGCATTGCAAGTTTCTGCAATGACCATGAGTACTTCTTCATCGCCTTGAGCATGACCGTATTGATCGTTGATCTGCTTAAAGTGGTCGATATCGAGCATCAAAATGGCAATGGATTGAAAATTATTTTTGAGTTGGGCGATCGCCGCATTTGCCTCAGCAAAGAACGCACGCCGATTGTACAAACCCGTTAACTCATCGCACATTGCCAAAAAATGTAATTGCTTCTCCCGCTAAATTTGTGCCGAGATATCGCTAAAAGAAAACAAAATACAGGGATGATTATCGTAAATAATCTCCAGACCCGAAATGAGCGACCAAAATGTTTGTTGGTTGACTCGACAAAACCGCGCCTCAAAACTTTGAATTTGACCGTCCCGATGGATTTGCTCTAAAAATTTGCGGCGATCGCCCGCTTGATACCAAAAATGGATTTCCCGATACCGATTCTTTGGAGGTTGGCGTAAAACAGCCAATGCGGGGGCCAATCACCAAAATTGCGGCGATCGCCATCCAAGCACCGACAGAATGCACAACCGTTGACCCAGCAAAATCATGGAAATCTAAAATTCGTAACCACCCCCACTCGGTATTCAACTACACGCCGCCCCAGACCCAATGGCCAGTAACGGGATACACCAGCGCAGACAGAATAACGGCAGCAATAAAATAGCCACGAAAGCTCATCCGCTCTGCGACAGCACCAGAAACAATAGTGGTGGCTGTACCGCAAAAGGTGAGCTGGAATAGAAAAAAAGTGTAGTCTTCGGTACTCCAAGTAATAGCGGGAGGCGTGACACCACCGATTAAGCCACGGTTGCTTTCGCCAAACATTAGCGCAAAGCCAACAAGAGAAAATAGTAGCGAGGCAATGCAAAAGTCTACGAGGTTTTTGATTGCAACGTTGATGCTATTCTGGGCCCGCACTAGTCCACTTTCGAGACAACAAAAGCCGGCCTGCATTGTGCTGACGAGAATGGCGTAGAGAACAACCCAGAGGATATTCAGGTTTGAATCCATACGGTGGTTATCGGTAGAGAAACTGATTGTAGAAATTAGAATACAAGCAGGCTACATTTAGCTCATTATGGCAAGGATTTGGAGAAAGGGAGACACGGAGGCAAAGAGACACGGAGACACGGTGAAACGGAGAAACGAAAATTTTTGTCAGCTGAAATTTTTTTCTGTTTTCCATAACATCCCCCCATCACCCGCTCTCCTACTCTCCGCGTCTTCAAGCTTTAACGACAATAACTATTGATGATGGTTCAGAGAAAAATACTGGATCAAATACTGTTTTTGAGGCTGGAAATCTGTTATCAAAACAGTCTCCAACCCCAGTTTATTGATATTTTTTGCGTCGTTTACGAATCGGCGTTGGTAGACTTCACGACTTGGTAGGAGATTGCGCCCCCGACAACTGTTATGAGCAATAGAGAATAGGCAACGTAATCATGGCGGTGATCTGGCGCGCTCTCATACTGGCTGATTGCATCTTGTTCGATACCCATTTCATTGACGGGTACGACGATGGCATCCCAATGGCTTGTTTCGGCATCACCAATTTCGACTTCCCACTCTCCTTGTAGCGAAGTGTCGGGCTGAAAACTAAATTTGCCGTCTTTGTCGGTGCGTCCGATGAGGATTGGTTCGTTGGGATTTTCGGGAGAGTAAACGGTAACTGGTGCATCAGGGAAAGCTTCGCCCTGACCGAAAGTGGCTTGGATTTCTAGGTGGTCGAAGTTCACTTCGTAGTTTGTTTCGATGGAATGGGCGATCGCCGCCTTTGCGGAGAATAGTAGGCCGAGAGGCAATAAAGCAGTGAGTACGAATGATTTGAGTTTCATAAAACAGATTTGTCCAGAGAAACAAATGAAAGAGAGTAGAAAAGCGTCGTCAAACAATCATGCGGTTAAACCGTGATCGCTGAAAAAGGTTTTTAAATTATACCGAAGCGAATTTTGTCTTCACAACAGCAAGCTTGGCATCAATGTTAGTGAAGTGAGCATCACGAATTTGTTCCTGATCGCACCAAAAAGATAGGTACTAATTTTGCGCCGAGGATTATTTTTTAGGTAACTTGAGTTTGGAAATATTGCAGAGACGACGCGGAGAGTAGGAGAGCGGGTGATGGAGGGATGTTATGGAAAACAGAAAAGAATTTCAGCTGATAAAAAGCCTCGTTTCTCCGTGTCTCCGTGTCTCCGTGTCCCTTTGTCTCCGCGTCTCTCTTTCTCTAGATCCTCAACCCGAACTCACGTTAAGTTTTGCTTTGAGAGCTGTGGCTACGGGGATCGGTCTCGGCCTTCGCGGGGGCATCATTCAGCTTTGAAACTTGGCCTTGGGTGTAAGTGTAGGGCAACTCTGTGTGAGCGAGCAGCGCGTCGATGTCGGCGGTCAAAATTTTGCGGGGTTGTTCGCCAATGGTTTCGGCGATCGCCTGACCATCACTTTCGAGAAAAACGAAATGCGGAATGCCGTCAACTTTGTAATTCAGGACTTCGGGCAACCATTTATTGTTGTCCACGTTGAGCATCACAAAATTGAGGCGATCGCCATACTCTAATTTAATCTCGCGGAGATCCTCCGCCATTGCCTGACAGCTTGTACACCAATCCGCATAAAATTCCATGAGCGTTGGCTTGCCATTACTCAGCGCCGTCTCAATCGGCATCGCTGATGCAGCTTGCGCTTCGAGCGTCACAGCAGGCGGCTGATATTTGATGCCAACCACAAGGGCTAAAGCAAGGGCGATCGCCACAAAACTAATCACAAACCGTTTCCATTTGCCTTCGCTTGTATCAACTATTCTTTCACTCGTTGAATCACTCATCGCTCTACCAACCTTAGCTATCAAGACTTTTTACGTAAGGTCAATGGTAACCAGCTTTGGTGACAGTCTTAGGCAATCCTAAAAAAAGTTTGCACCCTGCCCAAAATTTTCACCCAAATAATATTCCCGCACCAACGGATTGTTATACAGTTCCTCCGTTGTGCCCGCCGCAAGAATTTCCCCGTCACGCATAATGTACGCCCGGTCAGTAATCGCCAAAGTTTCACGTACATTGTGATCCGTGATCAAAATACCCATATTGCGCTGACGGAGACTAGCCACAATCTGCTGAATCTCAGCCACGGCGATCGGATCCACCCCCGCAAACGGTTCATCTAATAACAAAAATTTTGGCCCGCGACCTTCCACCGCAAGAGCGCGCGCTAGTTCCGTGCGGCGACGTTCCCCGCCAGAAATAAGCTTACCGGGCGTTCTGACAATTTTATTTAAGCGAAATTCTTCGATTAATTCTCGCAATCGCTCTTTTTGCTGCGCTCGAGAAAGCGTCGATTGTTCCAGCACGAGCTTAATATTTTCGAGCACGGTTAAATTACGAAAAATGCTGGGCTGTTGCGTCAGGTAGCCAATCCCTAATTTGGCGCGCTGATCCAAACTAAGACTCGTAATGTCGCGCTGATTGAGCCAGACTTGACCCTCATTGGGTTTGATCAGTCCGGTCGTAATGTAAAAAGTGGTGGTTTTGCCTGCACCGTTCGGGCCGAGTAAACCAACAATTTCGCCCTGATTCACTTTAAGGTTGACGCGGTTGACGATGACACGTTTACCATAAACTTTGCGGACATTATCGAGAAAAATAGTCACGTTGGAAAAACGAAAGGTAAGGGTTAAGGGCAGAAGCGACAGGCAAAAAGAGAGAGAAAATTGGCTTGATTAGGGAAGCACGATTGGTGGTGGGCCGGGTACAACAGTCGGTTTCGCTGGGGCCGGTTCTGGCTCGGAGTCTTCTGGCACGATGTAGACGGATTCGACTTGTTCGTTACGACCGGGAACTGCGAGAAAGCGGCCTTCATCGACAAGGTAGGTCATGCGTTCGGCGCGGATGCTATTGCCGTCTTGAAGGACATAAACGTTGCCCGTCAGGATCAGTTGTCGTTCTTCGGAGAAATATTGGGCTTGGGCGGCTGTGCCTTGGAGGTTGCGGGCGGGATAGTTGATACGGACATTGCCTCGAGCGGTGACAACGCCTGTTACGGTATTGGCTTCTTGGATATCGGAACGCACGGTTAATGCGCCACCGCCTGATTGGGCTTGGGCGATGGGGGTCGGTTGGGCGGTGAAAAATAGGGTTCCGGCGATCGCCGTGACAATACTGCCGCAAAAGAGAGGAATTCGTTGACCTAGACCCTTTGGCATCATGACCGTTGTACCTTGTGTGAACAGAATAGAGAGAAACTTTCTAGACGCAACAATTGTGTCTGGAGTTGCATGTGTATTTTCCCATGGTAAGACCGAGTCTCTGCTTTTTCTAAAAAATCCCGATATTATGACCAATGTACAAAGAATAATAGTTGCCATCGGTTCCGGCTCGATGGTCTTAGGAGTGATGTGCTTTATGTTTAATTTTTCTGGAACTCGTCCGGACAATCTCGGTGTCACTAATGGCTCTCTCAAACCCTGCCCCGGTACGCCCAACTGTGTCTGTAGTCAGAGCGATCGCCCCGAAGCAAAAGTAGCGCCTTTGCCTGCGGTATCAATGGACAAACTCCGCCAAGTCGTCGAGGGCATGGATGGCTCAAGCATTGTTGAACAGACTGATAACTACCTTTACGCTGAATTTAAAACAAAGTTGATGGGCTTTGTTGATGATGTGGAGTTTTATCACGACGGTACAGCGATTCAGGTGCGTTCAGCCTCCCGCCTCGGCAAATCTGATCTTGGGGTTAACAGCAAGCGTGTCGAAGAAATCCGCAACGCACTTTAACAGTCAGCTTTAAAAAAATACTTGAATCCTTTGCATAATTAGGCACAACTAAATGAGTTCCTAATACTACTTTAATACTACAAATATTTTTTGCGATTTACATTAGGTGATAGCACTTTCTTTGAGAGGCGATCGCC
>JBARRZ010000176.1:0-17622 GCA_049644465.1 Limnothrix sp. | reverse complement strand
GTACTTATCACGACCAACCCGAAAAAGTTAGTAATAGTAAATTTTTTGCCGTCAAATTTCATTTTCTGAGTGGAATATTGCTGGCGATCGCCTACATTTTGTCCTACTACAACCCAGAATTTATGAGTATTACAGGTAGCTATTAACGGTAATTATCAAACTGAATTGGCATCGGGAAATCCAATTCTCGGACTGCTTGCATTGCCGCCTGTAAATCATCTTTGGATTTACTCGAAACCCGCACAGAATCACCTTGAATTGAAGCCTGAACTTTTTTGAAATCAGTCTTTACCATCTTGGTGATCAACTTCGCATCTTCCTTAGAAATACCACGGCGTAAAGTGATTTCTTGGCGAATCCGTCCACCGCTAGCAGACTCTGGCGTGCCGTAATCGAAGAGCTTTGGTGAGAGGCTACGCTTAATCGCTTTCGTGACCAAAATGGTTTGCACCGCATCAAGGCTAAAATCACTATTCGTATTAATTGTGATCGTATCTTCGCCTAGTTCAATCGTCGTTTTTGTATCTTTGAGATCGTAGCGAGTCTTAATATCCCGCATTGCTTGGTCAATCGTATTAACGAGTTCTTGACGATCAAAATCACTCACAACATCAAAAGAATTCGTAGTAGCCATAAATAATTACAAATAAAAAAGTACTCGGTTTGATTAATTAGCTTTATTTAATCAGTTTTGCAGAGCCGCAATACTTAAAGAAAACAGTACAATATTGCTCGCATTCGCCACACCGAACATCATCGAGCGCAATGCCGGAATATTTAGAATATAAAAAACGGGGTACAAAGTTCGCGCCACAAGGAAGGCGATCGCCGCATAAATCGCAGTCGGAGAATCAACCCCTGTCACATAAGCCGACAAAGACGCAGCACTGTAAACAATCAACGCTTCAAAAGCATTTTGGTGTGCCCAAGTTGCCCGCTTCGCATAGTCCGGCAACTTATCCAACATCGCCCGTGGCTGACTAAACATCTCTTGCGCATAGCCACCATCGACAGACGTTCTTGCCCTCGCATAGGCAACCGCCAAATAAGGCGCGTAGACCAGTACAACTGCACCAACAAGGGAATAGATCAAAGCACTAGACACGGACAAATTCATTGCAAGCCTTTTATGAAATAAATACGAAACAGAACACTACTAGCCTAAAGGGTTAGCAAAAAATTAGTCAAAGTAGAAAAGCGTCACTAGTTTTCGCTGCTCTTCGGCCTCTTTACAGGTTTGTAGCAGAGTGTCACTATCGTGAAATGCAAAACAAATTAATTGCTGGCAGCGGGAAATAATTTCGCTATTACAGAGGGCACTCGCTTCACCAAGGGCTAACTCATCGTTTTCTTCATGCTCGACGAGATGAACCACTTGCTCTAGCTGGACTCGCGATTCTCTGGGTTGACGTTTGAGGCTCTGGGGCAAAATAACAGTCAGTAAGCTTGAGTCGGCACGCATTACCCCTTTGATAGCAGCAGAGTTTGTACCTGTTGCACCGGAAGTGATGATGCGGTTTCCGCCTAGGGCAAGGGCGTAGCTCATCATCTCGATCAGATGTTGATGGGTAATGGGCACATGGCGTGAGCCTAAAAGGGCGATGCGCTTTGATCCAGTTTGTTGGATCGCGGCAAGCTCTTGGGCCAAGGTATCAAGGGTCGGAATATTTAGGGATTGACTCAAAGATCTTAGGGGGACTCGGTAGCCTGAATAATTCGATGCTATTCTAATCAAACATCCATCATAAAGCAATCTTCAAATTTTTCCCTTGTCAGGCAGGTTTTTAGCTGCTATGTTTGTATACGGTTTGTGACTCGGACGTATAGCTCAGTTGGTTAGAGTACATCGTTGACATCGATGGGGTCACTGGTTCGAATCCAGTTACGTCCATATTTATTGAAAATAAGCGCTGTTGTTTTGAGATTGGCTTGACGGCGATCGCCCTCTACTTTACTGATCACTTTTATTTACTGCACCCACTGGGCTAGAGCCATGGCGGGATCGGTAATATCTGCGACAGATGTATAGAAATGGTTTTCCCAACCCTGCTGCGGTAAGCCTGCGAAGACCATCAGATTCAGCGGATATTGCTCGCTGTCGCTGCAACGGCGAAAATCATCGCGAAATAGAAAAATGGCTTTGTTAAGGGCGATCGCCATCCCCAGTTCCACCATGACCCCTTCATCCGGTGGCGTGCCATTCACCACAGCAAAAATCCCATCAGCTTCCTCAACATCTTTTTTATCCGCTTGGGCTACTTGATACGCCCAGTCTGGCTGCGCAAAATCTATTTGGTTATTCCGCGCAAAAGGCTCCCACACTTCTAACGCCATGGACTCTAACGCTGTGATCAACGGCGGCAACAGTAGTGCTTTTTGTTGGGCAGAAAAACCGTAGGGACTAGCGAGATAAATCTTTTTTTGCGACATGGGCAGCATCTAGATAAAGGTTGACGGCAAACTCAAGCAGGCGATCGCCAAAATCACCCTTCATTCCACTCCTCAAAATATGAACAGTTGTAACATTTCCCGCTGTTCTACCGGAGGATCCCGCGTTTAAGGTCTGACAACGCGATACGCTAGTCTGAGTCAAAATTTTCAGATGATTATTTATAAATCCTATTGATATGACCGCTGTGACCACCTCGAAACGCACTGTACGCATTGGTTCTCGTAAAAGCCAATTGGCGTTGGTTCAAACTTATTGGGTGCGCGATGAACTGCAAAAAGCTTATCCCGACATCACTTTTGAAGTGCAGACCATGGAAACCCAAGGCGATAAAATCCTTGATGTTGCCCTCTCCAAAATTGGGGATAAGGGTCTGTTTACCCAAGAGCTAGAAGATGGCATGTTGAAGCGGGAAACGGATTTTGCAGTGCATTCTCTGAAAGATTTGCCCACGAATTTACCCGAAGGTTTGATGCTGGGTTGTGTGACCGAACGGGTTGACCCGGCAGATGCCTTGGTTGTCCACGAAAAGCATAAGGACAAGCAACTCGCCACTTTACCAAAAGGCGCAATTATTGGCACTTCGTCGCTGCGTCGTTTGGCTCAGTTGCGTCACCATTATCCCCATCTAGAATTCAAAGATATCCGGGGTAATGTGAATACGCGTTTAGCTAAGTTGGATTCCGGTGATTATGACGCAATTATTTTGGCGGCAGCGGGTCTACAACGTCTAGATTTTGGCGATCGCATCCACCAGAGTATTCCGAGTGACATTTCTCTCCATGCCGTAGGCCAAGGGGCTTTAGGCATTGAATGCCGCGATGGCGATGAAGATATTCTAAATATTTTGCGTCCCGTCTTGGAGCATCTTGAAAGTCGCGATCGCTGTTATGCAGAACGGGCTTTTCTTCGGGAATTGGAAGGGGGCTGTCAGGTTCCCATCGGCGTTAACACCACAATTGAAGGTGACCAACTAACTTTGGTTGGCATGGTCGCAAGTCTCGATGGTCAAACCCTAATCCGCGATGAAGTTAGCGGTAGTCGCGCGGATGCAGAAAAATTGGGTGTCGAACTGGCTGAAAAGGCTGTAGCACAAGGTGCAGGCGAAATTCTTGCAGAAATTAATGAGACAAATCGCTCGTAACGTTGAAATTACGCATTAAAAAACCTTAAACAAAATCTCCCTTGTGAATAGTACACGAAGGAGATTTTTTGTTTTTACAGTTGAGGTTCAGGACGATCTACTGGAACTTCGGGCGATCGCAGCCGATTATGTTCCCCAAAACCAAGATGGGTCATTCTCTCGATGTCTCCCTTAGGTTGCTTTTTTGCTTGGGGCGAACTTGCGTTGTTGGCGTCTGCTTTGCGTTGCTTTTTAAGTTTAGATTTTCTGCCCATATCGTCTCCTGATTGATCAAAAATTATGACAATGGTAAGGAAAAAGCTCGGATAATCTCATCAATGCCTTTGAGGTGGAGATCATCATGCACGACCATCTCATGAGTATCTTCAAGGTGCTCGGCAACGGTTTCGGAGAACCAGACATGCATTGGGGTAGCGGCTTCTTGGAGTCTCGCAGCCATATTGACAGCAGGGCCGATCGCCGTGTAGTCAGACCGTTGCCCACCGCCAAACATGCCGACAACAGCATTACCTTGGTGGATGCCGCAGCGGAACTGCAATAGATTGGGCTTGCCTTCGCAGCCGAGGATGCCTCGTTCTTGCCACTGTTGATTAAGTTGTTTCAGGTTTTTGCCCATGGACTGAGCCACGGCGATCGCCCTCAAAGCTTGTTCATGGGCGGGTAATTCTTCAGGAGAGCCAAACAAGGCCAAGACGGCATCACCAATAAATTTATCAACTGTGCCACGATGGTCAAAAACAGCCCTCGTCATCGCTTCGAGGTATTCGTTCAACAGCTCAGCGACGAGACGTGGCCCCAAAGTTGTAGAGAGGGGAGTAAAGCCGACGATGTCGCTAAAAAGAATGGTGACGAGGCGCGGTTCTGGGCTGAGGTCAAGGATTAATTCACCATTAGCGGCCTTATTGACCATGCTTTCTGGCAAAAATCGCTTTAGTACAGATTCGGTCAAATATTTATTCAGCTGTTGGACTTTTTGCTCGCGTTCTCGCAACTGTTCGGCTTGCTGGCGAGTGGTCTCGTAGAGGCGGGACTGTTGTACGGCGATCGCCGCCTGAGACGCTACCGATTGCGCCAATTCAATTTCCGATGGTAACCATTTCCGCTCTCCGCCCGTTTGCCGCAAACTAATTGTTCCAATCAATTCACCGTCGGCAATCATTGGGACAAGCAGTAAGGCACTGGCGGGGACTCGTAACGGCAAATCATATTTTTCAAGATCATGCTCGTCGTTCATGTTGTTGTACACAACCGGCTGCAAAGTCACCAAAACTTGCTGAAGTACTGGATTGTCAACAATTGGTACTGAAGACTGTGGCATGCTCACTTCTGCATTGTCTGGTATGTGAGCATCATAAAGACCGACACAATGCACAACATCATCGCGGCGACTCCAGAGCGACAAGGCGCAACCATCGACTTCAAGGGCTTGGCCGAGCTGTCTCGTGATTGCGCGGAAAATTTCCTCTGGCTCAAGGCTGGAGCGAATCGCAGAGGTGATCGTATTGATCAGTGTTTCGCGCTGGGCTAAGTCTTGAACTTTTTCGTAAGCACGGGCTTGGGCGATCGCCAACACCGCTTGATCCGCCACCATATTCACCAACTGCACTTCATCTTCTGCCCATATATGCTGGCGATCGCAGTGATGCAATGCCAAGACAGCAGACGGCTCATTTTGCAAAATCAGCGGCACAATCAACGTGGACTGAATCTGTGCCTTGGCGAACGCAATACTACGGTGTTCACAATCATCGATCAGATCAGATTGGGCTTGCACATCATCTAAAATTATCGGCTCCAACGTTTCCCAAAGGGTCGCTTCCCACGGAATCGCAATTTGCTCTGTCTCTAACGCAGGCGATCGCCGATACAAGAAATAAGGCGAAGTCACACTAATATCACCATCTAGAGGCTTCAGTAGCGCCGCATCCACCTCCATCACCTCACCCACCGTATTCACAATACTTTGCAGCACATCCTGCAACGGCGAAGCATCCGGATTATCATAACGACGATTCCGAATCGTATTCACAACCGAATTCAACAAAGACTCACGCCGTAAACTCTGACTAAGCTCGCGCGTCCGAACCTGCAATAAATTATGCGTCTCCAAAGCCTGCTCAACAATGCCCTTCAGTTCATTCGCATCCCAAGGCTTCGTTACATACTTATAGACCTTGCCCTCATTGATTGCATCAACAAGATCCTCAACATCCGTATAGCCCGTCAGCATGATGCGCATCGTGTTGGGATAATCCTTCGCCGCAATCTTTAGCAGCTCAGTCCCACTCATCTGGGGCATCCGTTGGTCTGAAATAATAATCGCGATATCAGACTCTTGCGCTAACCGATCCAAAGCTTCAAGACCACTATCGCTACGCACCACTTTATAATCTCGACGAAAAGTGCGATAAAGCAAATCGAGATTATCAGGTTCGTCATCGACAACTAGAATTTTAGGCTTTGAACTATGCTTCAAGCTCATTCATTCGGTCTCTAATCGGGACAAGATGGGCTTACAACCGACTGATCTAGTCTTAAGTAACCATAGAATTTGGATAGACAGGGAATAAAGTTCCAAAAAAGGTGCAACTTCGTCTCTAAAAGTTTAACTTTCGTTTGACCGTTGTTTCCGTACGATTTACGAAAAAGTTTCGAAAAAAAAGATAGATGACACTAAAAAGCTGAAAACAGAGCCTCGACTGAGGCCATCATAGCAATTCCCCTAGTTTTCAATAACTTTTGGGACAGCTTCACGAATGTTTTTATTTTTATTTTTTATTTTTTAAATACGGGGACTCGACATCTCGCTTTTTTTATTGGCACAATGAAAGCCTAGCTTTTTTTGCAACTATCATTTATCGCTGTCTCGGAGGCTTGGTGAATCCAAATCTTTCTTCTTTTTGGTCAACGCCACAACCACAAATGCCAAATCCTGTTTTTAATCAGGATATTTTGGCGATTCGAGCAGCAGTGGAACAGGATGCACAACCGTTAGCGGATATTTTGACCTGTAGTTTTCATCAGTATTCTGGTGTTCGAGGTTGGTTTGTGCCTGTTTTGCGTTTGGGGGTCTATGAGGATCTGAGGCATCGTCTCCGGCAATCGAAGCCGCATCATGTGTGTTTCGTAGCTTGTCTTCGGGAAAATCATTGTGCAATGCCTGTGGGGACGGTGGAGGTTTCTGTTCGTTATGTGCGTACTCGGGCGATCGCCCCGGTCAAAGCCCCCTACATTTCGAACCTAGCCGTCAACCCAGACTATCGTCGTTCAGGGGTGGCCCGTCGTCTCTTGCAAAGGTGTGAAGCCCAAGTGCGCCATTGGCATTACGATAATATTGCCTTGCATGTCCTCGAAAACAATGAAGCGGGTAAGCAGCTTTATTTAAATAATGGCTACCATGTTCAAGAGGCAGAACAATCTTTAGGTACTTGGTTGATGAAGCGGCCTCGTCGCCTCTTTTTACAAAAAAATTTATCTCTCTGAACAATTCTCGATATTATTAAATCCAGATATCGCCCCAGCTAAACTAATTTTTCACGGGGTTTCTTCCAATTTTTTCTATGGGCAGCACTGCTACACAGCTATCTTCAGATTCCAATCAACCGCTTGCTATCCCAGATATACTGGCGACGTTGCAACAGGGAGAATTGTGGATGATTAATGCTCGTCGCAAAAACGGCCTAATTCTCTGTAAGCCTTATCATGTTGATTTTGCGGGGCCGGGAGCAATTATTGGCGGCATGTTTGATCGTAATGTGCAGGAGATTATCCCTGTGGGTTATCTATCTTTGCTGCGTCCAGAACAATCTCAAGAACGTCAAAAAGCCTATTTGATTCGTCGTCAGTGGGTTAAGCTACTCAAACAAATTACGGATAAACCGCTCCCTGAACAACGTGCTCAGGTGATTTTAAATCAGTTTGAAAACTGGTTTGATCTAGAGACGGCGGCCCAACTATCGGATGAAACGTTCGCATCGCTTATCGGAGTGTTACCACAGACAGTGAGACGGGTACGCAGTCGGGTCAATCGGTCTGAGATTTAACAATCTCAAATCTAATTTTTTTTTGGATGCTTGATACCGCTAAGACTACCTGAGTTTGCTAATATCAGGGCGATCGCCGCGAGTTCTTACCGGAGCAGGGCAGATGACAGCAGACAATAATCCTGAAAATGAAAAAGAGGCGATCGCCGCAACAGTTGCTTTACTGAACCACTATGGCTTTGATCTTGGTGGACAAATCGCAACAGACATATCCCAGCAATGGCAGCAACTCTACCCGTCAGCATGGCTCCGAAATGCTGTGCTTGAAGCGTTATATCGCGGACGCTATAAAAAAGTTTCCGTAGAAGAAATATTGAGGCAGTGGCAAAAAAAAGGAGACTCACAGACAAATTTTGATAGTCATTTTGAAGCGATCATGTGCGCAGAACTCAAAAAGACAGTACAAGAAAAAGTCCAACTTCAAAGCGTCCCGATACAACCTTCCTCTGCTACAAAAAGTTCAGAAATTGAATCTTTTCAGCCAGAACCTATCAATTTTGAGATCTATCAAAAACTGAAGGCGATCGCCAAGCAAGCAGACCATCAAATAGATGACATTCTCAACCCAGAAATATCAGAGCTAGACAAACAATAGCCCCAGTCGAAGACTAGGGCATATCTTGAGATATTTAACTAAATATTTAGTAAAAGATAATTCAATAAAAATATCTACCGAAAAACAATGAAGCGACCTACTTAAAGTTGCTTATCGATGACGTCAGCAAGCGTCGTTTTTGGTACAGCACCAACAACCATATCAACCTTCTTACCGCCCTTGAAGAGCATTAAAGTAGGAATACTACGAATGCCGTACTCACTGGCAACACCGGGATTTTCATCAGTGTTGAGTTTGAAGACCTTGATTTTTTCCTCGTACTGACCGGCGATCTCCTCTACCACAGGAGCAACCATGCGACAGGGACCGCACCAAGGGGCCCAAAAGTCGACGAGAACAGGTACGTCGCTTTCGAGGACTTCTTGCGGAAAGCTCGCGTCTGTGACTGCGGCAATTTTTGACATGCCTCTTAATTCCTAATTAATACAATAATGTTGCTAAGAATACTAACGGATTCTATCACACACACCAATCCCACTTGAGACGCATTGTTGAAAACGATAGAAAATTTCGTGTTTCGCAATTTTTGTAAAGTGGAGGGCTGCGCAATGTTAGGATCTAAGTAAATGCCATATTTAGTGTCACTACTTACAGAATTTTGTATCAGTAATAGTATCTAAGATATCTGTTTTATCCTCCTCACGTCCTAACTCTACGCATCTACAGCGGGACATGTTTCCAAAAAAAACGTCCGAATACTATGGCGACTCGGACGAAGTATGGTGTGAGGAGTGAACAAAAACTTTATGTTCTTTATCAAATAAGTTTTTGCCCACATTTATTGTAAAGGAAAAAAGAGCGTTTGTTCAGAAGAATGAAAAGATCTGTGAGATTTCTTCGAAAGCTGTATATAGAAGCAAAAACGTTACTTTCTGCAATGTGTTTTGTGGAGTTATGTGAATGGTCATTTTAGTTTTGAGTTGGGAATTTCCACCGAGGGTTGTAGGGGGAATTGCGCGCCATGTGGGGGAGCTATATCCAGAGATAGTCGGGTTGGGCCACCAAGTACATTTGGTGACGGTACAGAGTCAGGATGCTTCTGCTCGTGAATTGGTTGAGGGGATTGAGGTACACCGGCTTAGCATTCCGGAAAAGGACGATTTTTTTGAGTGGGTTGAGGTGATGAATCAGGTGATGTTGACATATTGTCAGCAGTTGCTGGATGGCTCGCTTGAGTTTGATCTCGTTCATGCTCATGATTGGCTTGTTGGGGAGGCGGCGATCGCCCTCAAACATCATTTCAAAATTCCAATTATTGCGACAATTCACGCTACCGAATACGGACGCCATAACGGTATCCATACTGACACTCACACTTATATTTCTAAAAGAGAAATAAATCTTGCTAACGAAGCATGGCGAACGATTGTTTGCACTCAATATATGCGCCACGAACTCGTGCGAGCTTTACAGACACCATGGCAAAAGATTGACGTTATTTTTAATGGTATTCGCCCGGAAAAAAAGCAGCATTCAATCGCTTTTGATCGCCAAAAATTTCGGCGCCGCTTTGCACCAGACGAGCAAAAAATTGTTTATTATGTCGGGCGAATGACCTTTGAAAAAGGTATTAATGTACTACTTAATGCTGCACCCCGCATCTTAGAAGTCATGCGCAGCAAAGTGAAATTTGTAATCATTGGTGGCGGGGAAACTACCCCCCTTCAAGAGCAAGCATGGAATCTTGGGATTGCTGAACAGTGCACTTTTACTGGCTTTATGTCCGACGAAGATCTTGATAAATTTCAGACGATCGCCGACTGCGCCGTATTTCCGAGTTTGTATGAACCGTTTGGCATTGTTGTGTTAGAAAGTTTTGCAGCAAAGGTTCCGGTAGTAGTCTCGAATACTGGCGGTTTACCAGAGGTTGTGACCCATGGTGAAACCGGAATTGTCACTTATACTAATGTCTGTAGCTCCCTTGCTTGGGGCATTTTGGAAGTATTGCAACATCCAGATTATGCTCAGATTTTAGTAGAAAAAGCCTATGCTGATTTACCAAAGCGTTTTGACTGGGCAACGTTAGCAACTGAAACTGAAGCTGTTTATGAAAGGGTTTTGGCAGAGCGATCGCAAACGGTTTGGGAGTAGTTAACGCGCCAGCTTATGTCGGGTCGTTGAGGATTTAAAGGACAGTCTTTGAAGACAGGGAAGACAGGGAGACTCGGAGACGAGGGGAAAGGGTGAAACGAAGATTTGTTGTCACAGCCGCCGAAACCTTTTTCTGTAATATTTCTCCCTCGCCGCGTTTCCCTTTCAAACTATCCTGATCCCAAACTCAAGTCAGCCGAGAAACAATTTATACGCAGGGTTTTGATTTTCGTCCCAGTAGCGGTAACCGAGCTGATCAAGAAAATTTTGCCAATCACCCATCTCTGCGGGAGGCACTTGGACTGCGACGACAATTCGCCCGTAGTCAGAACCGTTATTGCGATAATGAAAGCCGCTGATATTCCAGTCAGGACTCATGGCATCGACAAATTTCATCAGTGCGCCGGGGCATTCGGGAAATTCAAATCGATAGAGTAACTCATGTTGGGCTTTGTCGCTACGGCCGCCGACCATGTGCCGTAGATGTAATTTTGTGAGTTCGTCGTCGGTGAGGTCTAACGTTTTGAAACCGTTGTCTTCGAAGCTTTGGGCAAGGGGTTTGATTTGGCTTCGCTTTTGAATTTGGACGCCGACAAATATATGGGCTTCGGCTTCGTCGGCAATGCGGTAATTGAATTCGGTGAGGTTGCGATCGCCCATACATCGACAAAATTTTCTTAGGCTACCGGGCTGCTCAGGAATCGTAACGGCAAAAATAGCTTCTCGCCCTTCGCCGACTTCCGCCCGTTCGGCCACAAATCGCAACCGATCAAAGTTCATATTCGCGCCACAGGCTACTGCCACAAGGGTTTCTCCTTCGATGCCTTCCCGTTCGACGTAAGCTTTCATCCCGGCGATCGCCAATGCACCTGCAGGCTCAAGAATTGAACGAGTATCTTCAAAAACATCTTTAATCGCTGCACAAGTGTCATCCGTTGGAATCAGAATCACTTCATCCACATAATCCTGACAAAGTCGGAACGTTTCTTCTCCCACATAGCGCACCGCCACGCCATCAGCGAATAAACCCACCTGCGACAGTTGCACCCGTTCCCCTTTTGCCAGCGACTGACTCATGGCATCAGAGTCCACCGGTTCAACACCAATAATTTTGATATCGGGACGTACTCGTTTCACAAAAGCCGCAATTCCGGAAATAAGACCACCGCCACCGATCGCCACAAAAATTGCGTGAATGGGCTGCTGACATTGCCGCAAAATTTCCATACCAATCGTGCCCTGTCCGGCGATCACATCGGGATCATCAAAGGGGTGAATAAAAGTTAAGCACTGTTCTTCGGATAGCTGACGGGCGTAAGTATAGGCGTCATCGTAGGCATTGCCATGGAGAATTACTTCGCCACCTCTCGCTTTAACTGCATTCACTTTCACCAAGGGTGTGACGACGGGCATCACGATTAATGCGCGGGTTCCCAAACGTTTTGCAGCGAGGGCAACACCTTGGGCATGGTTGCCAGCGGAAGCAGCGATCACCCCACATTGCAATTGCTCTGGGGTCAGGTTCGCCATTTTGTTATAGGCGCCCCGCAACTTAAAAGAAAAAACCGACTGCAAATCTTCGCGCTTCAGCAACACATTGTTGTTCAGTCGGACAGAAAGATTCGGTGCTTTTTCGAGGGGACTTTCTTTGGCGACATCGTAGACGCGCGCGTTCAAAATCTGGGTCAAATAATCGCAGTGCATAGGGAGGCGATCGCCAAGGGTAGATTAGGGTGAAGCCATTTTACTGTACCGCTCCCCGTCAACCCATGGAAACCACCTCCCACTGATAGTCGATGCCGTGATTAATTAAGCGAAAATGTAAGTTTTTTGAAAGGCGATCGCCAAGAAGACTTCTCTTCCTGTTGAACAACAGGTTTCGGTTCCGCTTGTTCCGCAAGAATGAGCTGCTTTTTCTCCACAATCATTAGACCTTGCTCATGAGCCAATCGCCATTGCTTCCCTTGCTTCCAAGCCTGATGCTTCCGCACATTCCAGCGGGGATTACTCGGATAACCCGCAAAGCCAGACCGCACAGCCGGATGATTCTCTCTAGGGATTGCGGTCTCAATGTAAATGTCCTCAGCTAGTTCTAGGACTCTCTGTAAAGAACGATCTGTAATCATTAGACTTCGTCTCCCTATTCGAAATATGTACTTAATTCAAATGTGTATTTTCTTTAACAACGTTAAGCCTCACCAATAGCCACCACAAGGAAAAATCCTTCCGGCTTAACCAAGACTGTTCGGTGAAGTAAAAAGGCGATACAAGCTCAGAGCACTCAAAATAAACTAGCCCCAGCAGATGACGCGCGTAACAAAACGTCATAAATGTATCTGTGCATAGTCTAAGCGTTTAAACACTTTTTTACAAATGCCTAAAAACCGTTAGCCGATATTCTATCGATGCAATCTCGAAGCGATTCTGCCGATACACCACAATTTATTATAGCCCAGCCTTAAGCTGCTCAAGGGTTTCAGCGAGTTGACCTGACTGGATTAAGTTTGAAGCTTGTTTAATTCCAGCTTTGAGATCCGCCGCTGCACCACAATGCCATAGATAAAAACCGCCATTCCAAATTGCAGTATTCAAAAGTGTAGACTCCTCTCCTTTCAAAAGAGCTTCTAAACTTTGCACATATACTTCAAGAGTATCGATGGCGACATCTTCACCGCCAAGACCGTGATCGTACGGATTTGGTTTGAGATATTCTATGCCTGTTTCTGCGTCAGTTTGATTGGTGACGACAATGGTGGTCTGGGAAATGCGCAGATCGCCGCTACCTTCTAAGCCTTTGATCAGTGTGTAGGGTTGATTGCCGCGTTCGGTAAAAGTGTCACGGATAATTTCTTCGGTGGGCGGGTGAACATAGCCTGCCAGTGTGTGGATATTGTCACCAGCGTAGGGAGACCAAATTAGTTCGAGGGTTGCGATGGGGGGACGTTTGCCGATTTCTTCGCGGTAGGAAATGAGATTTGTACTATCGGGCAAAAGGGTCGGGGCATAGCAGAGGGCAAATTCGTTGGCGGTGAAATAGTCTTGGAGTTGAGCGACAGAAAGCTGCTGAAAGTCAAGTCCGAGGTGTTGCCAAATTTCAATTAAAGGAATGCCGTATTTTGTGGGGAGGCGATCGCCACCATGCATGACAACTGGAATACCGACTGTTTTTAAAATGAGCGAAGTGATCGGCGAGATCGGCGCGGTGCGAGACCGTCCATCGTAGGGAATGCCGAGGATGTAAACGGTTTTTTCGGGGGCGATCGCCGTTAATTTTGTACTCAGTTTGTCGTAAGTATCCAGCATCCCGGCAATTTCTATGCCAGTAGGACGTTTGATACGGTGAGAAATAAGAAATCCGCCGATCTGAGCAGGGGTCGCCACACCGTCGATCATCATCTGGAGCGCATCAGCAGCCTCCGATCGACTTAATCCTTTGCTGGTGTGTTGTCCGCTCCCTACTTTCTTTAATAGTTCACGAAATTCCGTACTCATGGCGCTAATCTGTATGATGTCTGTTTGATATAACGCATTAGCTTAACCGATGTGTCATAAAAAAGCAGTCTTAAACGAACAGTCAAACAAGCCTTTATGTAGTGAGTTTTCGTAGCGCGGCGATCGCATGGAGCCGAATACTTTCGTCGGTGTCTTCACTGAGTTGCTCTAGCAAATGACCCGATTCCCGCTGTTGCAATTGCCCAAGGGTATAGACAAAAGCCTGACGACAAGCCGAATCTCTGAGTTTCTGCCGCTGCCAAAAATCTAGCAAAATATAAGCTCCCTGCTTTTTTCGGGGGGCTTCGGTGATGCGACCCATTACTTTGAGAATAGCTAGGGTCAGGTTGTCACCCGCTGTTTTGAGAGTTTGAGCTAAATAATCGAGGCTACTCGGATCGTCAATCCAAGCGAGAGCCTGAACAAATTCCACTTGGAGGGCTAAAGGCGTGGTGGACTGCTGTAAAACTGTGGCGATCGCCGTAGCTGCTTCCGGTATTTGGAGACGACTCAAAGTGAAACTAGCTTGGCGACACACTTCCAAATTTATGTCGTGCAACAATGGCTGAACATGGCACAGGATCAACTCTTTTTCAGCGTAGTTGGCCCAAAACCCCAAAGCATTAACCGCTTCGAGGCGCACAGAACTCGCCGGATCTTTGAGTGCACCAATCAGCACTGTGAAAATGCGATAGTGACGAAAACTGCCGAGCGTTTCGATGGATAAAGCGCGAATGTCCGGGTTGTCATCATGAACAACACTCAGCAATGGCTCAACAACATTTGGGTAACGAATTTTGCAGAGGGCACGCACAGCTAAAAGACGCGTTTCGGCCTGTGCTAACAACGGCAATACATAATCAGTGGCGGCTTCCTGTAGCTCCACCAACGCTCGCATAATTTCTTCAGCTAAAAACTCTTCGCGACAGTCATCCAGCAGCACAATTAGTCGGGCGATCGCCTGTGGTTCTTTGTACTGCCCCAGAATCCGAATCGCAAACCAGCGCAATTCCACATCCTGCTGAGGATCTTCTGCAATCTCTAAAACAGGGGCGATCGCCGCTTCACCCAACTTCGGAAAAATCTTCGCAAGGCGCCAACGTTCCTGAAAATCGCCATCTTTCAGTAGCGCCAAACCCCATCGTTGCGCTTGAGGATGTTGCGCAATATCAATTTCGGTACAAAGATTTAGAAATTCGTGGATTGATGGCTGTTCTTCGAAAATCGCCTGTGCAGCTCCAGCTTGCCCCATCAAATCGCTCCCAGATCATTACAAAACTATTTGGCAGTTTTGCAACATTAGCTCGTACCTATCATTTCTTTGGGTATCTAAAAATACAAGCCATCATCTAGCTTGCAGCAAGCGAATCGATCTGATGTATTTATTGCACACACCTAAAGTTCGCGACGATTGATTTTGGCGATAAAAGCATCAGACCCAATAATCTCTACTCGCTCGTAATTTTTAATCCAATCTTTCAAGCCACCACGTAAATACCATTGCCGCAATGTCCAGCCTTTTGTATTTAAACCCTTATCTTCATCAGTCCCACCTAATACTAAATAGGCTTTTGCGTAGTTGAATTTTTGACAAGCATTAGCGAGCATAATCACTTCAAAAGGAATCTTTTCTTCCGCTGTACCGCCAGACTGTTGCCATTTTTTTGATACTAATATTTTTCTATCTTTATCGTAAACAACTAAGTCAACAATTTGTTTGCGTCGATTGGGCTTATCACCGATGTTGACCTGTTTTCTGTATTTGTACATAGCGTGTTCTAGAGCAGGCAAAACACTTTGTTCAAAAACTTTTCCAGTACTAGTATCACGAGACATTATGTTCTGTTTGAATATAGATATTTAAAGATGAATTGTCGCTAACATTTCTATGGCCGGAGTGCGATCGCCATTACAAGAGATCCGTCGGGGGGCAGGTAGGGTTTCAATCTCAAAGCCATGTTTCTCATACAATTCAAGGATTCTTGGGGTAGCTTGATTAGAGGCGATCGCCGGAACTTTTTGTGCCACCAACCACTCCGCAAGGCGCTTCTGATCGTCCAAGCTAAATCCCCCCGCAGAATACTGCCGAAACTCCACATCGTAAGGAGGATCTGCGTAGATAAAACTATTAGTTTGAATTTTCAAATTCTCGAAGTCGCCACAACAAAAATCCCAGTTTTGCAAGACAGATTTATAATCTCTAAAATCTTGTTTATAATTTATTTTTTTGTACTTACCAAAAGGTACATTGAAACCACCACTTTGATTAAACCGACATAGCCCATTGAAACCAGTGCGATTTAGATAATAAAATAGCTGTGCAGCTTCTTTATTTTTGTATTTCTGAGAAGAAATCAGCTCATTAAAACGCTCACGACAATCATAGTAAAAATCTTCATCATTTTGAAATTCGATATTACAAATTAAGCCTTTTTTCAACCAACGATAAAAGTTGATTAAGTGAGGATTTGCATCATTGAGCAGGGCTTGTTGAGGGTCTAAACCGAGGGCGATCGCCAAGCCACCACAAAACGGTTCTACCAGTTGACAGCCCTGATGTTTTTGCCAAATAGATTGTAGTTTCGGCACAAGCCAACGCTTGCCCCCAGCCCATTTCAGCGGCGGCGTCAACTTTTGAGAATTAACCATAGATAAAGATGCGATCTAGAGATCCCCAAAACCTTTTTTCTTCTTGATTTTCTTCTTTTTCTTGCGACCACCACCGGGACGACCACCGCCGCCCATACCCGGCATGCCGCCGCCGAACATATCACCAAGGCCGCCCATGCCATCCATACCGGGCATTCCGCCACCTTGACCCATTTGCTGCATCATTTTTCGCATCCGCGTGAAGTCGCTGATCAACTTCGACACATCTTTATTATCCATGCCGGAACCCTTCGCGATGCGGGCACGACGTTTAGGCGTTTGCGCCAAAAGATCAGGATTTTTGCGCTCCTCTTTCGTCATGGAGCCAATCATCACTTCCACCCGTTTGAGTTGCTCCTCACCCTGCTCCAACATGCCGCTGTCGAGCTTCTTGCCCATGCCGGGAATGAGTTTCATCAAACCACCAAGAGAACCCATATTTTTCAACAACTTCATTTGCTTCACAAAGTCATCAAAATCAAAACGCGCCTCTAACAACTTCGACTGCATCTCTTCCACATCGGAGAGATCGATCGCCTCTTGGGCTTTTTCAACAAGGGTCAGGACATCACCCATGTTCAGGATGCGGGATGCCATCCGGTCGGGATAAAAGGGATCAAGGGCTTCAACCTTTTCACCAACACCAATAAATTTGATCGGCTGTCCTGAAATCATCCGCACCGATAACGCCGCACCACCACGGGTATCGCCGTCCATCTTGGTAAGAATTGCGCCAGTTACGCCAATTTCTGTGTGGAAGGTTCGGGTTAAGCTGGCAGCCTCCTGACCTGTCATCGCATCGACAACCAGCAAAGTATCGTCGGGCTGAATGATGTCTTTAATTTGTTTCAGCTCGCCCATCATGTCGGCATCGATCTGTAAGCGACCCGCCGTATCGACGATGACGACATCTACGCCTAATTCTTTTCCTTTTTCGATACCTTGGCGAGCAATTTCGACGGGGTTGGCATCGCTACCAAGGTCAAAGACTGGAACTTTAATCTGTTCACCGAGGGTTTTGAGCTGATCGATCGCCGCCGGACGGTAAACATCCGTTGCCACCATCAGAGTGGTCTTTTCTTGTTTACGGAGATAGAGGGCAAGCTTTGCTGTAGCAGTGGTTTTACCTGTACCCTGC
>JBARRZ010000175.1:0-5562 GCA_049644465.1 Limnothrix sp. | reverse complement strand
TTATGTAGATGCAGGGTTTTTAGGTACATGACTCCTTTGCCCAAGGCCCAAGACAGAATCCTGATTGTAGCCTATGACTCTCGCTTCAACTGACGGGGCAAAAAAAGAGGGCGATCGCCAACCTATTTACAAATTTCATCACAATAAAAAACAAAAAAATAGAGGCTAGGTACTACCGGTACTGCGCCTCTATCTATCTCGGTCAATTTTTCAATAAACAATTACTTTTTGTTGTTGCTACGACGTTTTGCCGCTCCGAACAAACCACCAAGCACAGGCAATACAGCCGCAGGTGTCGGTACGTCTGTCGGTTTGACAGGCAGTTCAACAACAGAATCTGGGACAGGAATTGCATACTCTGGATTGGGAGTTTCAGAGACTGGTGACTCATCAACAGGAGGCTCTGGTGTTGGTGCAACAGAGACCTCTGGCGCAGGTGGCTCCGGCTCTGGTGCGGGTGGCGCAACAGGAGACTCTGGCGTTGGTGGGACAGGGATTTCTGTTACAGGCGGTTGTGCAGGTGGCTCTGGCGCAGGTGGCACAACAGGAGGTTCTGCTGATGGAGGCTCAGGTTCTAGTGTTGGTGGCGCAGAAGAGACTTCTGGTGCAGGAGGTTGCGCAGGTGGCTCAGGTTCTGGCGCGGGTGGCACCACAACAATCGGCGGGACAACTGGCGGAGGGGTCTGAGTTGTCTGCACAATGCCACGAGTGTAGATGCTGAGGTGAGATAAATCTGGTGTTTTGCCACCATTATTTAGCAAGCCTAATGTTTTGAATGCGCCGGATGTTGTTTTGCCATCCCAGAGGTAGCCGATAAAGCTGTTGCTACCTTTGACAACGAAGGCGAGATTAACATACTGAGCGGGATTGAAAGTGCCGTTAAATGCCCAAGTCTGGTTACTGCCAGCACCGGGTGCGCTCACGGAGATTAAGTTTGCTTGGGTGCCGGATTGTGCATCGAGTTTGCCAGCTTGAGTCCAGTCGGTAAAGCCGAAAAGGCTAGGGAGAGTATTAACTGCGGCGGTGCTATCGTTGCCGCTGAATGGCCCGGCGCATTGAGTGGATCCAGAAAAATTAGCGATGTTACAAAAATCCGCAGTGCTGCTTGTGACGGTTAAAGCGTAGGTACTGCCGGGGGCAATCAATAGATTACCGAAGACCATTGCAGACGAGGCGATCGCCCCGAACAACAGTTGATTTTTCATAGGTTATTGCGTTATGGAAAAGAAAGGATTAAAGGACGGGTAAACGGGCTGAAAACCGAAACTGAAATGAAGTGGTAACCGAACAGAAAAGCTTGAATAGTTCTTCTCTATTTGAGCTTTAAAGGCATTTTGTTTTGGAGGAAAGCTGATTGCTTATGTCCAGATTATATACTTCTAGAAAAGGGAAGTCTAGTCCTTTTTTGCGCTTTTAGGAAAGATACGTATTTAAGCTTAGCTAGGCATTTCAGCGATTTTTTAGCCGTAGTTTTGTAAAGAGAAGTCCGCTTTGAAAAGTCTCTTTTTTTGCCAAAATGTCTACAAGAGATAATGTGAAAGACTTGTGGTTAAATAGTGCTCTTTACAGAAGCTTTACAAATTAAAATCCAAGTTTTATTCATCGGCTGCTTGGCGTAAAAAAGCATGGGTTAAGCGGCTTTATCTTTTCCTCCACTGCTAAGATTTTGCTGATGGTCGCAAGTCCACGCGATCTAGAGGTTTTATCTGAAACTAATGATTGCAGGGCGATCGCCGATAGCTGACATTCTTGGGGTTTAGCCGCACAATAAACTCTAGACCTATTTATCTTGCTGTTTTGTTTGCTATGGCTGATCAAAATCGGATTCTGGTTCTCTTTGCCCATCCTGCGCTGCAAAAGTCACGGGTCAATCTTGCTTTGCTAGAGGCGATCGCCAACCTAGATGGCGTCACGATTAATGACCTCTACGAAGAATATCCAAACCTACATATCAACGTACGACGAGAACAGAAACTGCTGTTAGACCATGACGTGATTGTGTTTCAGCACCCGTTTTTTTGGTACAGCGCCCCAGCAATTCTCAAAAAATGGCAAGATCTTGTCCTCCAATATGGCTTTGCTTACGGCCATGACGGCCATGCGTTACGCGGCAAAACATTCCTTTCCGTACTCTCCACGGGCGGGACGAGAGAAGCTTATTGCCGAGAGGGCGACAATTATTTTACGATGCGCGAATTGCTGGCTCCCTTCGAACAAACAGCAAGATTGTGCGGTATGACTTTTCTGCCCCCATTTGTTGTCCATGGCGCGCTTAACAACTGTTCAGACGAACAACTCACCGTTCACAGCGATCAGTATCAACAACTGCTAGAAGCTTTGCGAGACAAACAAATTAAGCAAGACAATTTGGCCCGTCTGGAATACATTAACCAAGATTTGAGCCAAGTGATTATGGCCAGTGAGGTAACCGCCCATGCATAGTGAAGACTTTTTTTTCCAAGCCTTTATCTACTTAATGGCCGCTGTTTTATCCGTGCCCATCGCTAAACGTCTGGGCCTAGGCTCGGTGTTGGGCTACCTCATCGCCGGGGTGGTGATTGGCCCCTTTGCATTAGGGCTCGTGGGTGCGCAAGAAGACATTATGCACTTCGCCGAATTTGGGGTAGTAATGATGTTATTTCTGATCGGCTTAGAGCTGCAACCGAATGTGTTGTGGCGAATGCGTGGGCCGATTTTGGGGGTGGGAGGTCTACAGGTTGCGTTTACGACGGCAATTTTTATGGCGATCGCCTTCGCTGTCGGTTTACCATGGAAAATGAGCTTGGCTGTCGGCATGACTCTCGCGCTTTCTTCAACGGCGATCGTGCTCCAGACCCTAGCTGAAAAAGACTTAATGCGTACACGAGCCGGACAAGCGTGTTTTTCTGTCCTGCTGTTTCAAGATATTGCCGTCATCCCGATGCTGGCTTTGATGCCCTTGCTAGAGATGGGAGAGCAAGATCAAATTTTTGCCTCTACTAATTTTTTGCTCGTTGCCGCGACAGACGCCGCCGATAAGCCTCCCGCTTGGCAGCAGACCCTATTTGTCATGGGAGCCGTGGGTGGCATTATTGTCGCTGGACGTTTCTTTGTGCGGCCCATTTTTCGCTTAATTGCCGACACAGGCTTACGAGAATTGTTTACGGCAACGGCTTTGTTACTTGTAGTTGGGATTGCGTTGGTGATGCAAAAAGTCGGTTTATCGCCTGCGCTGGGCACATTTGTTGCCGGAGTTGTCCTTGCAGATAACGAATATCGTCATGAATTGGAAACGAACGTAGAGCCGTTTAAAGGGTTACTGCTGGGCTTATTTTTTATCTCTGTCGGAGCCGGTATCGATTTTAATGTGCTCTCGACGCGACCAATATTAGTCGCAGAATTAGTTACTGTTCTGATTATCGTAAAAAGTTTAGTGCTTTTTGCTTTAGGTCGCTTTTCAAAACAATCCCTCAGCGAAAACTTTTTCTTTGCCACAGCTCTTGCTCAGAGCGGCGAATTTTGTTTCGTGTTGTTTTCTTTCGCGCAACAAAATAATGTCTTGCCGTCAGAAGTTACGTCGCTTTTAGTTGTGGTTGTCGCGTTGTCGATGGGTTTGACGCCGCTAGTGATGATTTTGAATGAGAAATTGATCCAGCCACGCTTTGAAACCAGTGTGGGCGATCGCCAAGCAGATGCAATCGATAACGGCCCAACACCAGTAATCATTGCCGGATTCGGACGTTTTGGCCAAATCATTGATCGTTTATTAATCGCTAACGGTTTTCAAACCACAGTCCTAGACAACGACCCCACCCACATCGAGGCACTGCGCAAATTCGGTCACAAGGTTTTTTATGGCGATCCTTCCCGCATGGATTTGCTCCGTTCTGCCGGTGCTAAGGACGCCAAAATGATCATCATTGCTATCGATAATATTGAAAAAACGCTGCACATGATTGACATGATCCACAAGCATTTTCCGCACCTCAAGATTTTGGTACGAGCTGTTGATCGCCGTCATGCTTATCAACTTATTCGCCGCAAAGTGGACGTGGTCGAACGCGAAACATTTGAGTCCGCGTTGCACATGGGCGTAGAAGCGTTGAAACTCTTGGGATTTCGAGCCTATCGTGCTCACCGAGACGCCCAAACGTTCCGCCACCACGATCTCGAAGCAATGTACGAAATGGCAGAAATTCATGAAGACGAGAGTGGTTTGGTAGCCCGTTCAAATCAGCTTTCTGACGATTTGCAAGAAATCTTTCAGTCAGATAATTACGATTTACCCCAAGAAGTTAACCAAGCTTGGGATACAGCCCACCTGCGTAAAAATACCAATACGCTAAAGCCATAAATTCGTAATATTCACTAGAGCTCTTGCAAAAGGTATAGAAAAAGATAAAAGAGAAGGAATAGCAAGTGGGAAAAAGTAGCCTATGCCGACTTATGAGCAATTAAAAAACTCTCACAGCCCCACAATTCAGACGGGCTTGCAGTGTAAAGAAGAGCACCTTTGAGAGAATGGTGGAAATCATTACAGAGGTAAAAGCCCAACAGCCACCGGGCCGTCCCAGTATGCTGTCCATTGAAGATAAGGTACTGATGACTCTGGAGTATTTGCGGGAATATCGCACCTATTTCCATATCGCCCAATCTTGGGGAGTGCATGAATCAACGGTCTGTCGTACCGTCAGCAGTGTCGAAGATATTCTCATCAAAGCAGAAGAATTTCATCTGCTAGGCAAGAAACAGCTCACTTATCCCGATGCTTGTGCCGTAAAAATGTTGGTGATAAATGCGACAGAACAGTCCATTGAAAAACCCAAAAAAAGCAACGTAGCTACTACTCTGGGAAGAAAAGACACCATTGCTTGAAAGCTCAAGTAGTCATCGACGGGCAATCAGCACGGGTGATTTACTGCGATGTAGGCAAAGGCAAAATTCATGATTTTCAACTGTTTAAGGAGAGTTGAGTATATTTTCTCAGAGAGCAAACTTGTCTCGCCGGTAGTCTTAAAGAAGTTAAGAATAATATGAGAAAGAAGTATGCAAAGAGTGCTCCTCAAATGCCTCACTACCCAACCTGTCAGTCCATAAAAGTAGTCAAAAATGGTCGTATCCACAACGATAAACAAAATCATAAATGCCGTGATTGTGGTCGCCAGTTTGTTGAGAATCCTCAACAGAAGATCATCTCCCCCGAAACAAAGCAGTTGATTGACCGGCTACTCCTTAAAAGACTGCCTTTTGCTGACATTGCTCGGGTCTGTGATGTTTCAGAGCCTTAGTTACAACACTATGTCAATCAAAAATATACAGCTGTACCACAGCAAATGCGTGTGTCATCACGAAAAAAGGGCGATTAACGATTCAGTGCGATGAAATGTGGTCTTTTGCGGGTCGTAAACAGCACAAATATTGGCTTTGGTTTGCTTTTGATGTTGATACTCGCGAGATTGTCGGGCTTTATGTGGGAGACCGTTCTGAGTTAGGAGCCAGACAGTTGTGGGCATCATTGCCGCCGGTTTACCGCCAATGTGCTGTAGCTTATACAGACTTTTGGCAAGCTTACGGTATGGTATT
>JBARRZ010000174.1:0-3365 GCA_049644465.1 Limnothrix sp. | reverse complement strand
GATTAAAAACAGTCACCAAAGATTTTCAGACCATTCTCGATCTCGCTGCTGAAATTTTACGAAACCCGACCTTTCCCGCCGAAGAAGTTGAACTCGAACGTAAAATCACGCTCCAGAATATTCGCTCGCAACTAGAGCAACCGTTTAACGTCGCCTATAAACAGCTCCGGGAAAACATGTACCCTCAGCACCCGTATGGGATGTCGATTTTAGGGACAGACGAGAGTGTCAAAAATTTAACTTCTGAAGATCTCAAAGCGTCTCACTACAAGCATTTTCGCCCTGACAATTTGATTATTAGTTTGTCTGGACGCATCACCCTCGACCAAGCCAAAGCGATGCTGGAAAATGCCCTAGGCGACTGGGAGAATCCACCGCAACCTCTACAACCGATCGAGGTTCCAGCACTAACGCCGCAGGGTGGAATGTGGCAAAAAGAGCAGGATAGCCAACAGGCAATTGTGATTTTGGGCTATCTGACGGGCACGATCGCCGATGATGATTTTTTTGCGCTAAAGCTGATCAGTACTTATCTCGGTAATGGGTTGTCTAGTCGTCTATTTGTAGAGCTACGAGAAAAGCAAGGCTTGGCCTATGATGTCTCGGCCTTTTTCCCCACCCGCCTCAGTCAGTCACAATTTGTCACCTATATCGGCACTGCGCCAAAGAATACGGCGATCGCCCTCAAAGGACTACACAAAGAAGTCCAACGCTTAGTCGATGCCGAGCTTTCCGAAGCAGAATTACAAGTCGCGAAAAATAAACTCCTCGGACAATACGCCCTCGGTAAACAGACTAATTCCGAGCTGGCACAAATCTTTGGCTGGTACGAAAGCATCGGTTTAGGAGTCGATTTCGACAACGAATTTAAACATCACGTTGAACGCATCACCCCCGCCGAAGTCCACGCCGCCGCTCAACATCACTTCAAAAATCCTTACATCTCCGTAGTTGGTTCCGCCGAAGCACTTTCTCTATTGGAAGACATTGAGCTATCGTAAAAGGCAAGCCTCGACAAGATCCTTTATCTCACTATGTATCTGCGCAATACTTTCATTTTCTTCTTCAGCCTGACCCTCTCGATTCTATTCAACAGTGCTGTAATCACAACCCCGATTGCCACCGCCCAGAGCATTCGCCCAGAATTGCGCAGTGGTAGTACAGGTTCTGTGGTGCAAGAACTACAAGCCACTCTCCGACTGCTCGGTTATTACAGCGGTGAAATGACAGGGACATACGACGAAGCAACCGTTATCGCCGTGTATCGCTTCCAGAGAGCTGCTCAAATTCCCGGCACTGGGATTATGGATCAGACCACATGGACAACGCTGTTCCCAATCTCTGCGAGCAATCCGACAACAATAACGCCGCCGCAAACAGCACCGCCAGAAACGACACCGCCTCAACAGACATCGCCGAATGAGCAAGTAACGTCTCTTGAGCTGGATAAATTACCAATCCTTAGAGAAGGTGCAGAGGGAGAAAGCGTCAAGTTATTACAGCGACGTCTAAAAGGTCTCAATTATTACAACGGCGTTGTTGACGGTGTTTTTGGTCGCCAAACCTTGCTGGCTGTGATCGCAGCACAAAAAGCTCTAAAGCTGGATGCAGACGGCATTGTCGGTTATCAAACGTGGGAAAAACTGTTAACAAATTAGTATTTTCTCTATTTCAATGAGTAGTAAGCGTTATCAAGGCAAAATTATTAAGTGGCAAGATGATCGAGGCTTCGGTTTTATCAAAGTCCCATCTATCAAAAAAGATATTTTTCTCCACATCAGCGCGCTCAAGACTCGTCAATCTCACCCTAAGGTCGGCGATACAGTTTATTTCGATCTGAAATTTGAAGAAAAAGGAAAGCTCAAAGCAGTTAATGCAAGCTTCACAAAGGCAGTTAATCAGCCTTCACCAAGAACAAAAAATAGCGCTGTTCGCCACTCTCTGAAAAACGCTCGGAATGTGAGCGTGACCAGAAATACGCGTCGCAATCAATCGGTTAATCTCAAGCCGTTGTTGAGTTTTCTTTTACCTATGGCTGTTGTGGGAGCGATTTTTGCAGCATTGCCGAAAATATTTTCAGATCAGCCTTCTGTTCCCGAAAATTCAACAACTAGTAATCCGGCTTCACCGAGTACTTCATCGCCATCTGCAACGACGAGTGTGATACCTCAAAATTGCGACATTAAAGGAAATATTTCCTATCCTGACGGCAAAAAGTTCTACCACAAACCGGGCGATCGCGATTACGCAAAAGTTGAGATTTTCACGAACGAAGGAGAAAGATGGTTTTGCAGTGAGCAAGAGGCAATCAATGCGGGCTGGAAAGATGCGGCCAATCGTTGATACTTCACAAAATTTGCAGAAATTCGTGAGTAAATAAGCCAAGAATTTTAACTTCAATAATTTATTGAGAATGACTGATGGTGGGGCAATGTGAGGAATGCATGTCATCCTTGCAATTCATTAAGGTAGGCCCAAAATCATTAGAGGCGATCGCCTATCATAAAATATGTGTAAATACATGATTTAGAGACACCCCCAGCAATTCATAATATATGTCCTATCCCCTCCACATCGCGTTCGTTTGGCACCAGCATCAACCCCTCTACAAATCGGCCAGCGGCGAATATCATTTGCCTTGGGTGCGGCTCCACGGCACAAAAGATTATTTGGATCTGATCTTGCTCCTCGAAAAGTATCCACGCCTGCATCAGACTGTTAACCTTGTCCCTTCATTAATCTTGCAGCTAGAGGATTATGCCGAAGGTAAGGCTTTAGATCCATACCTCAAGTTGGCGCTCAGCCCGGTTGATAGCTTGAGTAAAGAGCAAAAATGGTATGTTCTAGAGCATTTCTTTGACGGGAATCATCGTACTTTAGTTGATCCTCACCCTCGTTATTCTGAGCTGTATAGTCAGCGGCAAGAAAAGGGTAAGGCATGGTGTCTAGAAAATTGGGACAATCAGGCTTTTTCTGATCTACTCGCTTGGCATAATTTGGCTTGGATTGATCCGCTTTTTTGGGATGATCCGGAGATTGCGGGCTGGTTAAAACAGAATCGTAATTTTACGTTGGGCGATCGCCAGCGCATCTATAGCAAGCAACGCGAAATTATTAAACGCATCATTCCAAAGCATAAGGAGATGCAAGATAATGGCCAGCTCGAAGTGACGACAACGCCATATACACACCCGATTTTGCCATTGTTGGCGGATACTAATTCCGGTCGTGTGGCAGTGCCGGGCATGGAATTGCCAGAAGATCGCTTCATGTGGTCAGAAGATATTCCGCGTCACTTGAAACGCGCCAAAGAAATGTATCGTGATCGTTTTGGTCGGGAAGTTCGGGGCTTATGGCCGTCGGAA
>JBARRZ010000173.1:0-3268 GCA_049644465.1 Limnothrix sp. | reverse complement strand
CAGGTGTTGCTATTAGAAAATAGTGGCCAGGATTCCGCAATTTTGATGCATTTGCTAGAACCACCCCAGACGATAGATTTGAGTTTTCAAGTGACTCAGGTGGA
Source organism: Limnothrix sp. (assembly GCA_049644465.1). Lineage (GTDB taxonomy): Bacteria > Cyanobacteriota > Cyanobacteriia > Cyanobacteriales > MRBY01 > MRBY01. Next base: position 3,164 of record JBARRZ010000173.1, on the reverse strand, counting down.
CGGGCTTGAGGTGGCTTTGTCTCAGCTCGCAGCGCATACTTATGACCTGCTGTTAGTAGACCTCAACTTGCCAGAGACTCAAGGTTTGACAACTTTCGCAGCAATAAAGCCTTTCTGCGCACATGTGCCAATTGTTCTACTTGTGCAGGATGCGATCGCCGAAAAAGCAATTATTCAAGAATGTTTGCAGCAGGGCGCTCAGGATTATTTATTGAGCACTCTCTGTCTGGGAGAGTCGCTGACAGAGCGAGAATGGCTGATGTGTTCCATTCGGCATGCCATCGAAACTCATCGAGTGCAGGCACAATTGCAGCAGCAGATGATGATGCAAACGGAGCTGGTTGAACATGTCCAGAAAACGGATGCTGAGATCAAAACAATTTTTGAGGCGATCGCCGAGATTGTCCTAATTGTGGATCCAGAAACTTGGTTGCTGCAAAGCGTCACCACGCCTGCGACTGAATTAGAAGCACAAATAATCCAAAGCACAGTTGCTTTTCTACAGGAACAACGACTGGCTTGTCAGCAGCTCGCACAACAGGCGATCGCCACCGACATCATTATCCGGCACGAATATCAGCTTCAGTTCAGTCTAGATAATTTGGAAGAAAGCTACTGGTTTACCGCAAAAATCTCGCCAATTAATCAAACACAAGTGCTGTGGATTGCCCACGACATCACCCCCATCAAACAAGCCCAAGCCGAACTGTTTGCTTATCAGCAAGAGCTTGAAGACAAGGTACAGCAACGAACTCAAGAATTACGCCAAGAACAAGAATTTTTGTCAACGATGTTCGATGTCGCGGGGGCTTTGCTATTGGTGCTGGATCCGCAAGGTCAGATTGTGCGCTTTAACCCAACCTGTGAAGCCTTAATGGGATACACCGAAGGCGAAGTGCTGGGTAAATATATTTGGGATTTGTTCTTGCGTCCAGAAGATGTCCGGCTAATGCGGCGCGAATGGAAACGGCTACTTCGGCAAAAAACATCCATTGACCACGAGGTTGACTGGCGGTCAAAACAGGGGCAACTGTACCGCATTAGTTGGTCGCATCGAGTACTGCTCAATCAACAGGGCAAAGTCCGTTATGTGATCGCCGCAGGCATGGATGTCAGCGATCGCCAAACTCTCGAGATGACTTTAAAAACACTCAATCAAGAGTTGGAAGCCCGCGTCGAACAACGGACGAATTCTCTAAAGCAAATTCAACAAAATTTACGTCGTCAATTAGCGGCGGTCGATGCTGCAGTAGAGGCGATCGCCATTTTGCAGCAGGGTAAATTTGTCTCGGTCAACTCCGCCTTTTTAGACTTATTCGGCTACCCGCACCTCGTGAGCCTCAGTGAGCATTCTTGGGAAATTCTCTTTGCCCCCGAAGAAGAAACCCGCATCGCGACCGAAATTGTGCCCCAATTGCACGCTCAATATTCATGGCAAGGTCAGGCGATCGCCCGCCGTCAAGATGGCAGCACCTTTACCCAAGAAGTTTCTCTGACCATTACCCCAGACCAAGACCTCATTTGCGTCTGCCGAGACATCACCCGAAAAGAAGCCGACGCCGCCAAATTACGCCTCACCCAGACACTCTTACGTTCCCAGTACGACAACTTCCCCATTCCGACCTACACATGGCAACATCGCGGTGACGATTTTTATCTCGTAAATTTCAATGCTGCTGCCGACGCCACTAACGATCACCAGCTCAATGAATTTGTTGGCCGTACAAGCCACGAAATTTATGGTCGAAACCATGCCATTCATCGCAATATCATGACGTGTTTCGAAACCAAGAAAACCTTTGAAGCAGAGTTGCCGACCCAATATCGCGCCAAAAAGCAACGACAACTGCTACTGCGCTATCTCATCGTGACCTACGTTTATATTGAGCCGAATATGGTGATGATTCACACTCAGGATTTGACAGAACGTAAACGGGCAGAAACTGAGCTTAAACAAAATCAATCATTTTTGCGCCAAGTCATTGACAATGATCCGAACCTTATTTTCGTAAAAGACGGAGATGGTCGTTTTTTGTTAGCGAATCAGGCGATCGCCGCTCTCTACGGCACAACAGTAGAAGATTTAGTTGGCAAAACCGATGCCGACTTCAATCCAGAATTAGCAGAAAGCCAACAATTTGTTACCGACGATCGCCGAGCGATGATCTCTCAAGAAACAGTCTTTATCCCAGAAGAAGCCGTTACCGACCACACAGGCCAAACGCACTATTTTCGAACGGTCAAAATTCCGCTCAAACTCGATCACGAAGAACATTTTTCTCGCGTTTTGGGCGTAGCCGCAGACATCACCCAGTTGCGCAACATTCAACTGCAACTTGAACAAGCCCTTGCCCAAGAACGAGAGTTAAATCTACTCAAAACCAGCTTTATTGATACCGCTTCCCATGAATTCCGGACACCGCTCACCGTAATTTTAGGGGCAACAGATATTCTCGAAAACCATTACGAACAGATACCCGTGGAACGACGCGAGCGGCATTTGCAGAACATTCAAACCAATGCTCGACGTATTCAAGATCTCATTGACGATATGCTCTCCATGAGTCGTCTCGATGCTGGCACAAAACAGTGCGATCGCCGTCCTATAAATATTCAGACACTCTGCAACGAAATTTTAGAAGAAATGCAGCTCGGCGTAGGTAAAGCACACCAATTAAAGTTACTAATTCCTCAAAAGATACCGCAGTCACTATCACTAGACCCCGATTTGGTACGCCAGATTTTAAACAATTTGTTAGCCAACGCTTGTAAATATTCCCCGACAAATAGCCTTGTCACATTGAAAGCCACCTATCATAATCAGAACAGTAATGTCATTAGTTTTGCTGTACAAGATCAAGGCATCGGTATTCCCCCAGAAGATCAACATCACCTCTTTGAATCTTTTTACCGAGCGGGTAATGTTCATACCATTCCGGGTACAGGACTTGGACTGAATATTGTGCAAAAATATGTGCAAATCCACGGCGGTACTATCGGTTTTGTTAGCGAACTCAATTCAGGCAGCACGTTTACAGTTCGCTTACCAATCCCATTGGACTCAGATTAAATGCCCACAATCTTAATTATTGAAGACGAACCCGCCATCCGCGAGATTATTCACGATATTCTCGCTTCCCACGACTTCAAAGTGTTAGTAGCGG
>JBARRZ010000172.1:0-9737 GCA_049644465.1 Limnothrix sp. | reverse complement strand
CAAACCGATAAAGGCTGCGGCTAAGCTTGGGTCAACTTTTTTGAGGGAAATGCCTTGTCCTTTCTTTAGACTAATGCTCATTTTTTGTGGATAAAATTCGATGAACGTTTCTGAAATTGTTAAGGCTGTAACGCCTGATCTTATTATCGGTCATTCTCTGGCGGATGACCCTGATATTACTGGTGTAGCAGCGGTTGATGAAGCACATATCTCCCAACTTAGCTACATCGAAGGGGGGAAATTTGCGTCTATGGTAGAGACGACGGCGGCGAAGGCTTTGATCTTGCCAGCGGATGAAGATTTGCAAAGGAAGGCTTCGGCACGGGGAATTGCTTGGATCAGTACGAAAGCGCCTCGATTATTATTTGCGGCTGTGATCAAAGTTTTTTATCAGCCTTTTCGCCCTGCTGTGGGGATTCATCCGACTGCTGTGATTGATCCGTCGGTAACGCTGGGTGCGGATATTTCGATTGGGGCGCACGTGGTGATTTACCCGAATGTTGTTGTCGGCGATCGCACTTGTATTTTGGCGAATGCGGTTGTTTATCCAGAAGTAGAAATTGGGGAAAACTGTTTACTTCATGCCAATTGCACAATTCATGAACGGGTCAAAATTGGCAACGATTGTGTGATTCATAGTGGCGCGGTGATTGGTGCGGAAGGGTTTGGATTTGTACCAACTTCTCAAGGTTGGTTCAAGATGGAACAGTCGGGAATTGTTGTGCTTGAAGACGGGGTAGAAATCGGTTGTAATAGCGCCATTGACCGCCCAGCGGTGGGAGAAACGCGCATCAAAACCCGCACAAAATTAGACAACTTAGTCCATGTTGCCCATGGCGGCACGGTCGGTTCTAACTGTGCACTGGCCGCTCAGGTCGGCTTAGCGGGCGGTGTGACGGTGGGCAATAATGTGTTGCTGGGCGGCCAAGTAGGCGTAGCGAATGAAGCAGTAATTGGTGATGGGGCGATCGCCACAGCTCAGACAGGCATCAATAATCGAGTTGCACCGGGGGAAATCGTGTCTGGCAGTCCAGCGGTTCCTAACGCACTTTATCGAAAAGTTTCGGCAATTTATAAGCGTTTGCCCGATATGTATCAAACCTTCCGCAAATTGAATAAATAATGATAAGTAATAGCTTTAAATAACGGCAACTTTGGGGGCGGAAATCCTCAACTCTTCGTCCCTTTCTAGCAATTGATTAATGGCTCCATCAAGTAAAAAATGACCTTCTGCAACGCTATTAATTCTGGCCAATTTGTCGCGGAGTTCAGCAACTCCCGGAAAACCTTTGCAATACCAAGCCAAATGTTTACGAGATTGGAAAATACCTTTTTGGCCTTTATATTCCCACAAACCATCAAGATGTTCTTTTGCACATTGCATCAGCTCAATTGCTGTTGGCTGTGGTGCATATTCACCTGTGCGTAAAAAGTGATCAATTTCACCGACTAAAAACGGATAGCCGAGCGTTCCTCGTGAACACATCACCCCATCAGCTCCGGTTTGCTGAAGACAGGCGATCGCCGCATCAACTGAAAAAATATCTCCATTTGCAATCACCGGAATCGCTAAAACTTCTTTGACCTTACGAATCCATTCCCACTTCGCTTTACCTTTATAAGCCTGCTCCCTCGTTCTGCCATGAACTGTCAACATTTGCGCCCCAGCATCTTCTAAACGCCGTGCAAAATCGAGGATTGTAATCTCATCATCTTTCCAACCAATCCGAGTTTTTACAGTTACTGGAATATCCACCGCTTCAACTACGGCTTTAACAATTTCAACGGCAACTTCTGGCTGTCTTAACAGAGAACTGCCGCCCCCTTTTTTTGTAATTTTATTAACAGGGCAACCCATATTAATATCAATAGTTTGTGCCCCTTCTGCTACCGCTTTCTGCGCAGCTTCTCCCATAAAATCTGGACGACAATCGAATAATTGAATACTCACGGGCTGTTCACCTGCGTCAATCTCCATCAGCCGAGGCAACTCTTTTAGATGATGAATTTCCTTTGCATTCACCATTTCGGTATACATCATCGAAACCGGAGCATAACGCCGCACTAGCCGCCGAAAAACTAAGTCAGTCACTCCAGATAAGGGAGCTTGTAGCACTCGGCTCTGAAATGTGACCGAACCAATCTGTAGCGGCGATCGCCACCGTTCTAATTCTGCGTTTGTGATCACCATAAAGCCTAAACTAAGCTACTTTCAAAAGCAGCACTAATGAAAGGAGAACTTTCAAATTCTTGGGCACTGACAGGATAACTAAACAAAAATCCTTGCAGTTCATCACACTCATGACGTTTGAGGAAATCTAATTCTGATTGGTTTTCTACACCCTCAGCAATTACTTTTAAACCTAGCTGATGAGCCATGGAAATAATGGCAGTAATAATTGCTGAATTAGATTTATTCATATGAATATTGTGTACAAAAGAGCGGTCAATCTTCAACTTGTCGAAAGGAAATTGCTGCAAATAACTCAAAGAAGAATAACCAGTACCAAAATCATCAATAGCAATAGAAATTCCCAGCGTTTTTAGCGCTTTCAATCGACGTACAGCCACTTCTGCATTTTGAACTAAAGTACTTTCCGTAAGCTCTAATTCTAAATCTTGGGATTCAATATCATTTTCAATCAAAATCCGGCTCAATCGCTGGTGTAGATTGAGTTGATTGAACTGCCTAGCGGACAAATTAACCGACATCTTAAAGGTTTTTAAGCCATGATTTTGCCAAGATTTAAGTTGTCTGCAAGCTTGATTCAAAACAAATTCACCAATTTCTTCAATAAGACCTGTCTCCTCTGCTAAAGGAATAAATTGAGCGGGCGATACAGCGCCTCGTTGAGGATGATACCAACGTAACAAAGCCTCTGCACCAGTAATTTTGCCTGATTGCAAGTCCATCTTTGGTTGATAGTGAACTTCAAATTCTTTCCGTTCTAAGGCGTAACGTAAATCTGTTTCTAAAGTAACTAAATTCGATTTACCGACGTTTAAAGCGGCTGTAAAAAGTTGGAATTGATTACCGCCTAAGTTGCGAGATTGCAACATTGCTTTATTCGCACTTTGTAGCAGTTCCCCAATTTCTAAATTGTCTCTAGGATATAGCGCAATGCCAACACTAATTGCGATGAAGATCTCTTGATTATCTAGCGCAAAAGGCTGTTTAAATGCGTCAATTAGGCTTTGAGCAATATTGGTGATTTCTTGTTTGTGTTCCAGCGGATTAAGAATAACGCAGAAATCATTACCGCTAAGACGAACAACTGAGCCACTGGAATTGATGGTGGTGCGTAACCGCTCGGCGATCGCCAACACCAGTGAATTCGCTAAATCATAACCAAACGTTTCTGAAATCCGAGAAAATCGCTCAAGGCTGATACAAAAAATAGAGATGACATTTTTCTGGAGACGAGCTTTCCCTCCTTCTTCAGGACTCCTCAACTTATGCTGCACAACATTATTAAAAATATCCCGCAAAGCAAGCTGATTCGGTAATTGAGTCAATGAGTCCTTACCAGCCAACTGGCGGAGCTTCAATTGGCTTTCTTCGATCTGCTCAACATACTGTTTTTGAATCGAAGACAGCTTGCTCAAACGAGCCGTGATCGCCCCCAACAACTCATTTTTTGTAAAAGGCTTCGTCAAATAATCATCAGCCCCTAATTGCATCCCTTGACGCATATCACGCTTTTCTGACTTCGCCGTCAAAAAGATAAACGGAATTGTCTCAGTCTGGCGATCGCCCTGTAATTTTTCCAGCACCTGATAGCCATTCATCTTGGGCATCATCACATCACAAATAATCAAGTCTGGACGATTGCTCAGAGCTAGCTCCGAACCAGCCTGACCATCTCCCGCTTCCAATACCTCGTATCCCTCTTGCCTCAAAATTTTGCGAATCAGTTTACGGACAATATCATCATCTTCAATTACGAGGATTGTAGTCATGGCGGTTAATAAAATCTAAAAATTACGATCAAGATGTGATAGAAACACAAAAACATACATTAATTACTTCTTCTTCTTTACAGGACGATCAGGGGAGGTCTGACTTTCAAATTTTTCGTAAGCACCAACAATCTTTTGCACAAGAGGATGGCGCACCACATCAGCTTCCGTCAAATAGCAAAATCCAATGCCCTCCACAGACTTTAATATCTTACTACTAGACACTAACCCAGACGCCTGATAAGAAGGTAGATCTGTTTGAGTAATATCTCCAGTAACCACCATCTTAGAACCAAATCCTAAGCGAGTTAGCACCATCTTAATCTGTGCAGGCGTAGTATTTTGTGCTTCATCAACAATCACGAAAGAATTGCTGAGAGTACGACCCCGCATGTAAGCCAGAGGCGCAATTTCAATCTTGCCCTTCTCCATCAGCTCCGGCAATTTGAGCGGATCGATAAATTGATAAAGCGCATCATACAAGGGCCGTAAAAAAGGATTCACCTTCTGTTGTAGATCTCCCGGCAAAAAACCCAATTTTTCTCCCGCTTCTACTGCTGGGCGAGTAAGAATGAGTCGTTCAACATCTTCATTCAGCAATGCTTGTACTGCTAATACTGCGGCCAGAAATGTTTTACCCGTACCCGCAGGCCCAATCCCAAACGTAATGTCGTGTTTTTGAATCGCTTGAATATATTGTCGTTGCCGGAATGTTTTAGCTCGAATACTTTCGCCCCGGCGTGTCGTGGCCAAGGTCTGCTTCTGTAAGTCTCGGTACTCATCAAGGCGATTAGTGTCAACTGCATGGAAAGCTGTGAGAATATCTGGTTGAGTGATACTTTGCGCTTCTTGCCAATAGGGCTGCAAAAAAGAAATGACTTTCTGGCAGCGTTCTACAGCCTTTTCCTGTCCCCGAATCACTAAGTCCTGACCTCTCATAGCTATTTCAGTACCAGTGTGGCGAGACAGCGATTTTAGGTTTGTTTCTTTGACGCCAGCTAAGGCGATCGCACTCTCTAAGCTAGGCAATTGAATCGTACGAGAGACATCACTCATATAAAAGAATTTAGTAAAAATAGAAAAGTAAAAATTACAGACAGCCGTCAAGAAACCTTGCTTTGTTTCAAGTATTAGCCTTCTATTTTAAGCAAAATATCGCAATAGTTGCCGCCAACCAATATGGCAACCAGAGAAAATCTATCTGTACTTTTAGTCGTCAGGCTGACTCGCATCAAACACGTAACCAACACCTCGTACTGTCTTAATGGTTGCTTGCTTTTGCGTTGGAGTTTCTAGCTTGCGGCGAATTTGACCAATATGAACATCAACCACGCGTTGATCGCCCACATAGTCATAACCCCAAACTTCTTGAATCAGCTCTGAGCGACGCCAAACTTTATTGGCATTCTTCGCGAGAAAATACAACAAATCAAATTCCAAAGCTGTTAGATAAACTTCTTCATCCGCAACAGCTACACGACGCCGAACTGGATCGACTGACAAGTTGGTAAAATCTAAGCTATCGGAGTTTTCTGTCGGTAAAGGATTGATGCGTTGGCGGCGCAAAATCGCGCTAACCCGGTACTCTAGTTCCAAAATATCGAAGGGCTTGGTTAGATAATCATCCGCACCTTTGGAAAAGCCTTGAATTTTGTCAGAGGCATCGGTTCTGCTAGTAAGCATCAAAATATAAACATCTTGATGTTCTTGCATTTGCTCGCACAAAGCGTAACCAAGGATGTCTGGTAAGTTGACGTCTAGGATTACAAGATTTGGCTTGAAGGATTGGAAAGCAGCCCATGCTGATTTACCATCCGCTGCTGACTCCATTTCGTAGTTTTTTTGACTAAGAAAGCGGACAATCAGGTTGCGAATTGCTGGGTCATCGTCAACGACTAATATTCTGGCGGCAGCCATAGACTCTTAATAGGGTGAGAGGAAATAGCGTAAATCGTAAGATTTTCTCTAGTGTACGATGAGATCTCCGATGACAAATATTTATTTCGTCTATTTGAGGGCTATTTTTGAGAAATTTTGAGATTATGGGGCCTCTTTTCGGGATTTTGGAAAGCGTTACTAAAAGTAGCCATAATAAATAACTGTATGATGATTAGATTGAGACTCACCATTGCTATTTTTGGCATGCTCACAGGAGGAGGAGAATGAGCGAACAGAACCCTTACAAGACCCTTGGGCTTGCGGAGTCTGCGTCTTTTGAAGAGATTCAAGCGGCAAAGCAAAAGTTAAGTCAGCAGTATCAGGGGGATAGTACTCAGGTTGAGAGCTTGGAGGCGGCCTATGATGCGATTATTATGGATCGGCTGCGCCAACGCCAACAGGGTACGTTAGAGGTGCCGGATCAAATTCGTTTTGCGGAACCGCCGAAGAAGTCTTTTGAGTTACCGAAGGTGATTAGCGCTTCGAATTTGCCGAATTGGCTAGTTAATCTACGAGATCAGCCAGAGCCACAGGATATTAATTTGGCTCTTGGGGTCAATGGGGCGATCGCCGCTGCGGGTTTATTCCTCAACGCGGGCTTAGCTTCAACTATCTTGACAGCACTGCTAATCGTCAATATTTATCTTTTATATCGCAAAGAAAATCGTTTCGGTCGAGCTGCTTTGGTAGGTATTGCTAGCTTAATTGTCGGCGTTGTGATTGGTAGCGGCATCAATGCGCTGTTGGCTTCTCAAGGGGTTGTCTGGGCGATCGCCCCTGAGCAAATCCTGATCATCACAAGCTGCATTGTTGGCGGTCTGGCAAGTAGCTTTTTACGCTAATTCACCAGTGTTTATTGGTATCGTAATTTTGGCCTGATAGCTAGCCTGTTGCTCGCTATTCATATTTGCCAAACTCTAACTTCGTGCCGCCGAATTATCTAGACGAATCTTGTCTGTAATACGGCGGAGCACACCATTAATAAATCGATGGCCATCATCATCAGAATAGCGTTTTGCCATTTCCACAGCCTCGTTAATCGCAACCTTATAGGGCACTTCCAAGAAGATAATTTCCGTTACTGCAATTCGCAAAATATCGCGGTCAAGACGCGGTAAGCGATGGTATTGCCAATCCACCAAAGCTTCCGAAATTACATCTTTAATTTCTTCATTGCGTCGCCGAATTGTGCCAATGATTTCGAGCGCATAACCTCGAACTTCATTCTGCCGCGTGATTTGTAAAAATTCTGGTAACTCGACAACATGGCCCAACTGATTAATCGCTGTTCGGGTCAGCTCAAGAGATTCCAAAGCCATTTTTTGAGCACTTTCGAGATTAGCTGCTCTAGTTTCACTTTTAAGTAATTTTTCCTCTGCCTGAGTCACTCCACTAGCCGCTGATTCTAAAACGTCGTGAATCTCGGCACTAAGGGCACGAACAGCCGCTAACATCAGCTGATCTAACTCAACTTTTTCGAGCTTTTCTGGACTACCTTTCACTTGACTCAAACTGAGGAGGGCAATCTCGCGAGCAACACTGCGTGGTTGTTTTCGGGCGGGCATAATCAAAAAAACTCGATAAGAGTAACAATTCTAAAGTGCATCTGGAGAAGCACAATGATACCTTGCTTAGACTTCTTCTTCTACAGGGATCATTTCGACTGGTATATCTCCCAATTCTTCCATAGAAGTTTCCAAAGCTATGGATTTTTTGCGGAGTGGTAGGCTCAAGGGCGTATTTGACTTAGTCGATTTACGATCTAAAGTTTTGTCTTCTGGATTGACGATACCGCCAGAAATAAGCACTTTAAAAGCATCTTCGATCGACATGGAGATATTGATCACTTCATCTTCAGGAACCATCGCATACCATCCAGATGTCGGGTTTGGTGTGGTGGGAATAAAGACGCTCAATAATGGATCTGCAACTTGTGCTTGTAATTGCGGCCCGACGGATCCAGTGACAAAACCTAATGTCCAGACGCCCTTTCTGGGATATTCCACCATGACAACGCGACGAAATTTGCTCTGAGAATCGCGTAATAAGGTTTCTAGAATTTGCTTGAGGGTTTTGTAGATAGCGCCAGCAAGAGGGATGCTTTGTAAGATTTGCTCGCCGAGATCGAGTAGCCAACGTCCAGCAAAGTTCCTCGCCATCAGACCAGTGACAAGGATAAAAGTCAGGGGGACGGTGATGCCAACGGTAATGTTGAGAGCACTGGTGAGTATGGGTTCTAGACCATCAAATGGATTGATTTGCTTGGGTACTTGCGTAAGGAAATCAATCACCCATGTGGCGATGGTGATGGTCAACCAAATGGTGGTCGCGAGGGGAATGACGACGAGTAACCCTGCGATTAAATCGCTTTTTAAATCCTGTTTTAGACGTTCTAACACGATAGGAATGTTTGGGTTGAGGGGGAACGGATGGTGCAGACAGGGAAACTATTTTGTCTTGCTGTCGTGGGCGATCGCCGTGATTACGAAATGTTAAGTTCTGGGCGATGTTTCTTATTCTACTGAATTCTCTAAGCTTGCCAATGTCTTGTCGAAATTTTTCTGGGTAAAAAACAGGCGATCGCCGCTACTGTCTGCATAGAGCAAGCATCACTATTTTAATTACTCTTCAGGAGTAGATGGCGGTACAACAGTTGGCTCTTGAACGACTGGCTCTGTCGCTGCCAAAGGTCTATCAGTATTATTCCCAAAGGCATTCTGTAGGCCGACCCACCCTAGAATAAGATAACCGAAACCGAGAATGAGGCTACGTAAACCGATTTGAGTCGCTTCTTTCAACACTGTATTTTCGGCGCTTTTTTGCTGTTCCGTACGATTTTCTTCAACTTGTCCGCGCAATTCTTCCAAGCGTGCATCCAGAGCACTAGGGTCATTAGCAAACCGCTGAAAATTGAGCAGCTCTTGTTTACGACTTTCAACCGTCTCGAGCTGTTGAGGAGGAACTTGACCACTATTTAACGCTTCATCAATCGCTTTAATCTGTTCATCTAGCTGCTGCTTTGCTTCGGGACTTTGTGCGAGAACTTGCAGCTCATTAAATTGGGCCTGGACTTGCTGTTCTTGTTGCTGGGTTTGCTGTTCGATCTGTGAAATAGATTGGTCGCGGATTTCTTGCAAATTGTCTAAATGCAGTGGAATGAGCAAGAGGAAAATGACGCCCAAAATGATGGACAGAATAAAGCTTAAAAATTTGACGTCTGTAATGGCTGGCTTAAGTGCGACAAATTTACCACCGTTAAAATCAACCCAACTGGCGACCATCAGCGCAACGATGCCAATCATCGGGTTAATGCCGCGACTGACGACTTGGTTAGTGAAATTAATTTGCCAAGCATCTTCTAAAGGCATTAGCGGTAAGGCGGCCAATAGGTAATCTACGAGGGAAGACAGAATCAGCACAGCCCCGAGAATTTTGAGACTTAGGGAGGTGAAGGAGGCAAGGCGGGCACTATTCATACTTTATGTGTCAGTCGATGAGGGGTTGATAACGTCACAACTAGAATATTAGTAAAGCTATTTTAGAGGGCAATGTTAGTCTTCTGTAAAGTTTATGACAAAATTTCTAGAAATCTTGGATGATAAGCCTGAGTTGGTCAAGCGCGCGCTGAAGATTGTACTCAGTCGTATTGATGAGGCGATCGCCAAGCGAGGTCAGTGCACCATTGCGTTAGCCGGAGGCAGTACTCCCAAACCACTGTACGAAAAGCTAGCTCAGGAAAATTTAGAATGGGACAAAATTCATGTTTTTTGGGGCGATGAACGCTACGTTGCCCCCGATCATCCCGACAGTAATCAGAAAATGGCGCGGCAGGCTTGGTT
>JBARRZ010000171.1:0-10650 GCA_049644465.1 Limnothrix sp. | reverse complement strand
GGAAAAATAGCTCAATGCCAAGCTTCTCTTCTTACTACAATTGAATATCTAAAGAGAAAATCTCGATCCTGAAGCGAAAAGCAAAACCAGTATCGAGATTTTCTTTTTGCGCACATAAGTCAACACTCCATATCAGGCTATTATTGTGAGTCTGATGGTGAAATACTAATCTTTATACTTGTTGAAATACCAATCGTGTAGGGAAAAAATTAGACGATTATTTAGCGAAAGGATCATATTCTGCCAGCAATTTTTCGAGTTTTGCTTCATCTACACGGCTAACAATACGTTTTGATTCTTCAATGTCTCGCGTGGTTTTCGACATACTAATTGTTGAACTAATTGAGAAGACGAATCCCATACCAAGATAGCCTTTCGTCCAAGCATCAATAGGCAAGAAATAGATACCCATTGTTGTTGCAGAGACTGATAGAAGAAAGGAAATCCAAGTTTGGGCAATCCAAGCATTGGTGTGATTTGCTGGGGCGTTAAATTTTGGGTCAGCCATGGTGGAAATCTCCGAAAAGCTTTATTTTTTATCTGTATCTGCATTGTGCCAAAGGATTTTCTGCAACCGCAATGAGCAGACTCCGGTTATAGCAAGTATTCTGTAGTACTTCGTAATGGGATAAGTTAAGGTGAATAGGGGTGAAGTACCATGAAGAAGCTCTCTTTGAAAACTTGCGATGATTAATGTTGAAAAGCTTGATGTTTGGTTCTCGGAAAAGCAGCGATCGCCCTTGCTTCAGCAATTAATTCAGTCAGTGGGGCTGACGCGGATACGAGCGGACTATTTTTTGCGGTTGTGGATTTACCTTTGCGTGAAATATGAAACGACACAAAATCCGCAAATCAAACCGCCTTTAGCTCAACTTAAAACGATGTTTGGCAGCGTGATTTGTACTCACAGCGAAGCAGCAGCATTGTTTTATTATGACAAAGATCAGGGTGGCGATCGCTCAGCAGGTATGATGCTAGATAAGCTTGCGGCGCTGGGATTTATTCGTAAGTATTTTGATGGCAACACTACGTGTATCGAAATTCAGCCTTTACCAAAATTGATCCAGTCAACACAAACAGCGCAAAAAATAACATTAGAACTCGATGATTTTAATCCACGTTGTGATGCGATTCCTGTCGCGAATTTACTCGCAACTAACTACAATTGGATGAACAATAATAATGATGCTGTGCCCTATCGTATTGCACGATTATTGCGCCAATGGGGTAGTCAGTATAGTCTAGGTATGAGGGTTTTGAGACGTACCGATAATGCAAATCCTGTGGCTTTCTATTTGCTTTATCCAACAAAAAGTAGCTCTGATATAAACTTTTTTAAGCCTGCGAAAAACGCGCTTCATCTCAGCACAATGTCAGAGATTGATCCTTTTGAAATAGCGGAAATTGGTGATAATGATTGTGTTTCTGTTTTCATTCGGAGCTGGATGATTGACCCGATTTTTATTCAAGAATATCGTCCGCAATTTTTGACTGATGCGCAACAAACACTAATAAAAATGCAGCAGGATTTCCCGAATCTCTGCGATCTGCACACGTTGATTATTCATCCTATTTATGCTCAGCTTGGTACAGCTCTGGGTTTTCAGCAGACCCACCAAGATTCGCGTTCTTCGATTCACTGGATGTACCAAGGTCTCGACCGTTTTATTGCTCTTGATGTAAAACAGGCGATCGCCAACCTCTAATCCATAATTGATCTTAAATTAAGCTTTTTTCTCGCAAATGACATTTGCGGCTAAATCTTGATAGAGAGGAGTGCTTAGATATCTTTCGCCGTAGCTGGGTTGAATCACGACAATTAACTTGCCTGCATTCTCTGGACGCTGCGCGACTTTGATGGCTGCGCAGATTGCTGCTCCGGTAGAAATGCCCGACAAGATGCCTTCTTCTCTGGCTAAACGACGGCCATAATCGATGGCTTCGTCGTCGGTAACTGTGACGACTTCATCAATGAGGCTTTGGTCTAAAACGCTGGGAATAAAGCCTGCGCCAATGCCTTGAATTTTGTGGGGGCCGGGTTTACCTCCGGATAAGACTGGACTATTGGCTGGCTCGACGGCGATCGCCTGACATTCAGGTTTCAAATTTTTCAGCACATCCGCAACGCCTGTGATCGTACCGCCTGTCCCCACACCCGCAACCAAAATACCTACTTCACCATCTGTGTCATCCCAAATTTCTACCGCCGTTCCTTTGCGGTGAGCATCTGGATTTGCCGTGTTATTAAACTGCTGCAGCATGTAGGCATTCGGCAAACAGTCCACAATTTCTTGCGCCCGCGTAATACAAGCACTCATACCCGCACTACCCGACGTCAATTCTAACTGCGCCCCATAGGCCAACAACATTGCCCGTCGCTCGGTACTCATGGTTTCGGGCATCGTGAGGATTAGTTGATAGCCTTTTGCTGCCGCTGCCATTGCCAACGCAATTCCTGTATTTCCAGAGGTCGGCTCAACCAAAATTGTTTTACCCGGTGTAATTTCACCGGCTGCTTCTGCTGCTTCGATCATATTGACGCCAATGCGATCTTTAATCGAGGCTGCCGGGTTCATGCCTTCTAGTTTGATGATGATCTGAGCAACGCAATTTTCCTGCTGGGCCATGCGATTCAGCTGCACGAGGGGGGTTTTTCCGACTAACTCGGTAATATTTTTTGCAATTCTCATGGTGATCGGGTTTTGCCAGATGCCGGCTGGAAACGTAGTGCTTTTAATTATAAGTGGCGTGTCTCCATGAGCGAGGTGCGGTTACACGGCCTCGGCAAATTCGGGTCGGTAGTAAATTGTGCCTGTTTTGTTTTTAAGTTGGTCGGGTTCGGCGAGGTGGATAAGAAATGAGTCTTCTGGTGTGTCTGGATATTCGCAGTGGAAGCCTTTTTTGATCGCGGTTTTAAAGCCAAATTTTCGATAATAGCGGCGATCGCCCAACGCCACGATAAAAGGAGCCTCTAAGGTTTTCATGCTTTTGCGGACGAGATCTGAACCGATGCCTTGTTTCTGCCAGTTAGGATGTACGACCAGTGGCGCTAATCCCAAACCCACAATTGTCTCTGAAGCATTTGTACAGCGCAGTTCAGCGGGCGTGAACAGAATATGGCCAACAATTCTAGAGCTTTGAGCTGTTGCGACCCAGCCTTGGTATTCAGGACAAGTTTCGCGTAGGGTTGCGACAATTTTGCCTTCGGGCCCATCAGGGAAACCGGCTGTATACAAGTCCTGAATGTGGTCGGCGTGTTCGGCTTCTTCGGGCTGGATTACGATGGGAGTCATGGGGCGATCGCCTGATGTTTTTTCAGGTCTTCGAGGTTTACTATTTCCAAAGCTTTTGCGTGAGTCGATTCGAGCACAACTGAGGGAGCCACACCTGTTTCAAAGGCTTCTTGCCAACGGGAAGCGCAGAGACACCAGCGATCGCCCGGTTTGAGTCCGGGAAAATCGTACTGAGGCATCGGTGTACTGAGATCGTTACCTTGTTTTTTCGTATAGCGTAAAAATGCTGGCGTGACCTCAGAGCAGATCACATGGCGACCCAAATCATTCGAGCCAGTCGTACAGCACCCATCCCGATAAAACCCAGTCATTGGGTCTGTTGAACAAGTCTGTAGTGTAGTGCCGAGAACATTTTTTGCGTTACTCATTTCGTTTGCCACAGTGTCAATTTCGGTTTTACTTTATCATTCCTTCACAATAATATCCCTGCAATTGCGTTGTGATTAAGCATAAAAAAATGTTGACTATGCTGCGTCCATCTACGGGATGGTAATTTTTAGGTGTCAGATAGAGTGGAACAGAAATGAAGATTGCAATTATCGGGTGTGGCTATGTCGGTCAGGCGATCGCCAAGCAATGGTACGCAGCAGGACATCAACTTACGACCACAACCACTAGTCCAGAAAGAGTACCGCAACTCGCTGATTTTTCTCACCATGTGAAAGTTCTAGAAGGTGACAATCAAGACACTTTGAGAGAACTCTGTGACGGTCAGGACGTGATCTTATTGAGCGTTGGCTCCAAAGGGAGAACCGAGGAAAAATATCGTTATGCCTATCTACAAACTGCTAAAAATCTGAAGGAAGCGCTGCGTAGTAACAGCACCGTCAAACAAGTTATTTACACCAGCAGTTATTCCGTTGTCGGTAACCATGATGGCGCGTGGGTAGACGAAACGACCACCGATCAGCCAGCCAACATTTTCGCAGAAATCTTGCTTGAAGTTGAACAAGTTTTAAGCTCGATTGCGACACCAGATCGTAATGTTTGTATTTTGCGATTGGGCGGTATTTATGGCGAAGGGCGAGAAATTCTCAAAATCTTTAAAGGTGCGATGGGACAAACACGGGCAGGTGCGGGGGATGAATACGGTAACTGGGTTCACCTTACTGATATCGTTGCGGCGATCGCCTTTGCACGACAACAAAATCTGACAGGCTTATACAATATTGTCAGCGACGAACCCATGCAACGAAAGACTATGTTGGATCAGCTTGCCGCAAAATATAACTTAGAACCAGTCCTTTGGGATCCATCACAATCATCTGCCCGTGCTTTTGATGTGAGAGTATCAAACCAAAAAATTAAATCAGCCGGTTTTACCTTCACCTATCCCACCATCCAGCTCTAAAATCGCAGCATAATTAGCCTTTCTAGATAAACATCAAACCTATGGACTTCGATCTAATCGGCGGCATTAGTTACCCCGTACGCGCCCTCAGAATGTTTTCGCGCCATCCTAAATTGCTGCAATATCTAGTGATTCCCATGGCGATCAATATTGTCGTGGGGGTGATTCTCTACGCTTTTTCGCTGCGTTGGGCTTGGCGCACTGCCACCGACGGTTATCTCTGGATTAATGAGACCTTTGTGACCTTGATTGATCGCTTGCCGCAATGGTTGCAATGGCTAGATTACGGGGCAAGTTTTTTAGCTGGATTGCTCGGACTGATTTTTGTTGCCGCAATTTTTATTTTTGTTGGTTTAATTTTGGTGCAATTTGGTGTAATTCTTGGTGCGCCTTGGTATGGGCAACTATCGGAGCAAATTGAAAAACTCCGCACTAACCGGATTGAGATTGTCGAAGTGGGTATTGTCCGCGATATTGGGCGGGCGATTTTATTTGAATTGAAAAAGCTGGCTTTAGTTTTTTCGTTCTCGCCGATTTTACTGGGGCTTAATTTTATTCCGGCGTTCGGTAGTCTTGTTTCTTCAGCAGGGGGAATGACGCTAACTTTGACGGTCCTCTGTCTCGACTTTTTTGATGCACCTTTGGAACGTCGTCGCCTATCTTTTCGGCAAAAATTAGGCATGGTTTACAAAGCCTTTCCAGCGAGTGGTGGCTTTGCGTTTGTTTGTCTGTGGCTGATTAGTGTGCCGTTGTTAAATCTCGTCACGATTCCGATTTGTGTTTCGTCGGGCACGATGTTTGTCTGCGATCGCCTGTTGCCAAAACTGAATTTACCTAAGGCTGAAACGGTGAATTCAAATTGAAGACCCTGAAAAAATCTTTAGAAAGGCGCAGATAAGAAGATGCGGAGACACGGAGACGCGGGGACACGGAGATTTATGATGAGCCGAAACCATTTTTTAGGACATCTCTCTCGTTCTCTTCTTTTCCGCATCATCACCTCAAGCCTTGCTTTGTCCCGAACTTAAGTTATTTAAGGCTGAGACGGTGAATCCACAGTGATGTAGTCGGCCAAATCTGTAATCGTGGCGGCGGGCTTTTGATCTAGAACTTGCCAGAGAATGGTGTAGCTACCATCAAGCCAATTTTTGACAGGCTGCACAGCAACAAGAACGTCGTTACTCGGTGGTTTTGCCAGCATATTTATTTCTTTAAAACGGTAGCGGGGCAGAACTTTGCCTTCAAGGATTTCTGGCGAAAATTCGTATTGAATCAGCCGCACCAGATAGGTGTGATTCAGCGCGAGCGGGGCTATGTTCATTGAGCCTGCGTCTTTCTGAAACAGCAAACGTCGCTGTTCTTGTTGCAAACCTGCAAAAGTTGTTGGTGATTGGTAGCTGGTTAGGGAATGATTTTGGGCTAATTTTTTTGCGGCATCAAAATCGACTGTACCTAAGTCTTCAATCAAACTGAGATCGAGAGATTCTGGAATAAACCGGAGCGATTCCCCTTCGAAAATAAGTGGTAAATTCGGGGCGATCGCCGCATCAGTCAGCACAGGAAACGGAAATTGCTCTCGTAGGGAAGCTTTGAGACGACTGGTCGTGTTGGGTTCTTCGTAGGCATCCCTCGGCAAAAGACGACTTATCCCAGTATTCGGCTGAGACAAAAAGGCTTGGTGCTGCGCATATTCTTGCGGCGTGGGCATGTATTGATAGCGCGTTGTCGTCGTGTTGAACACGGTTTCGTCTGCTAAGGCATAGCCTGCGGGAAGTTGTGGGGTCACTGCCAATAATGCCGATTTTTGCTTGGCGATCGCCGCCACAATTTCGGGTACAGGGGCGATCGCTGGACGAATAATATCACCCTGATTTTGCAGCGGTTTTGCCGCATCTGTCGCCATCACATCAAACGTTTCTGTCTCACTTTGCCAACTTTCTTGAGGCGTTATCTCCGACGAAATCAAGGACGAGCCAAAAGCCGGAAATAACAAACTATCTTCGCCAGTACCCAAGCGCGACTGTCTTTGCTCTGTCGTTGCGAGAAGTGTAAATAAAGTCGAGCGAGATTCAAACAACGCACAATAAGCCGCTAATTCTGAGCCAGACAAAGGCTGATTTATGCATGTCGGTCTAGACGCGACACCATAAGTCTCAAGATAGCGATCCAATTTACCGATATAAAAAAAGAGCTTGCGATAACTACTCGCGACATAATTTCGCTGAGTGCTGTAAAGAGATTGCTCCACTTGCGTCAACAAATTCACTTGAGTTTGCAACAAGTCCACCGACTCCGGCCAATAATTCTGAGTCGAAGCTTGGGCGACAAGTTTCGCTGAGTCTGGCTGTAATGCCAGCGCATTCGGGGACAGCACCAAACTACCGCCGAGTAATAATCCGAGTAATTGTTTCACGTTGCTCACAGGACAAAATTCCTCACCTCACCGCAAGATCGATTGTAAGCCTTCTTTTCAGACTCGCCTCGGTCTGGATGGATTTTTGTAAATTACGCCAGAGATATTGACGCGGAGAATGGGGGTAGCGGGGACGGGGTGAGTTTTTTTGTTGGCTTTTTATTTCAGGGCAATTGGTTTTGAACAGAATAGCAACACTGAATTCTTGAGAGATTTGTGAGAAAAAGGCGATCGCCACCAACCTAAACCCCTCTCCCCATCACCCTTTCTCTCTGTCTCCCCATCTTCTTTGTTGCCGATAAATTTAATCCCGATAAAAAGAGTCGGGATTAGTTGACGTAGTAATTTTTACTGACTACTATGAGTCTCAAGCATTCAGCATTCATGGAAACAGAGAAAATACATCATGGCTCAAGCAACCCTTGATACCGCATTACAGTCCCTAGACACCGCGAACTTTACTAGTCTCGCTTGTAAAGAGTGCGGCGAAGAGTACCCCGCAGCAGCAACTCACGTTTGTGAATATTGCTTTGGCCCTCTCGAAGTGAAGTACGACTACGAAAAAATCAAGCAGAAAGTGAGCCGCGAGAGCATCCAAGCTGGGCCTCATTCCATCTGGCGCTACAAAGAATTTTTGCCTGTCACTACTGATACGCCCATCGATGTTGGCACTGGCATGACGCCGCTTGTGAAGGCTAATCGCCTTGCTCGTCGCCTTGGTCTTAAGGAGCTTTACATCAAAAATGATGCGGTGAATATGCCCACATTGAGCTTCAAGGATCGCGTTGTTTCCGTCGCTCTCACTCGTGCCCAAGAGCTAGGTTTTTCTACTGTTTCCTGTGCTAGTACTGGTAATCTCGCAAACTCCACTGCGGCGATCGCCGCCCATGCCGGATTAGACTGTTGCGTTTTCATTCCTTCCGACCTCGAAGCAGGCAAGGTAATGGGAACCCTCATCTACAACCCCATTTTGATGTCTGTCCACGGCAATTACGACCAAGTAAACCGTCTCTGCTCCGAAGTCGCTAACTCCCACGGTTGGGGCTTTGTAAACATCAATCTCCGCCCTTATTACTCCGAAGGTTCTAAGACCCTCGCTTACGAAGTTGCAGAACAACTCGGCTGGGAACTCCCCGACCACATCGTTGCGCCCCTCGCTTCCGGTTCTCTGTTCTCCAAAATCTACAAAGGCTTTAAAGAGTTTACCGAAGTCGGTCTCGTCGAAGGCAAAGAAGTTCGTTTCAGCGGCGCACAGGCTGAAGGTTGTTCCCCCATCTCCCAAGCGTTCAAAGAAGGTCGTGACTTCATTACTCCAGTCAAACCCAACACCATCGCTAAATCAATCGCTATCGGTAACCCTGCTGACGGTGTGTACGCTCTAGAAATTGCC
The DNA here is from genome assembly GCA_049644465.1 of Limnothrix sp. Lineage (GTDB taxonomy): Bacteria > Cyanobacteriota > Cyanobacteriia > Cyanobacteriales > MRBY01 > MRBY01. The sequence goes on along the minus strand of JBARRZ010000171.1, from coordinate 2,203 downwards.
CGCAAGACGAACGGCAACATCGAAGACGTAACTGATGCGGAAATCGTTGATGGTATTCAACTGCTCGCAGAGACTGAAGGTATCTTTACTGAAACTGCTGGTGGTACAACCATTGCGGTACTCAAGAAGTTGGTGGAAGCTGGCAAAATCAACCCTGATGAAAAAACCGTTGTCTACATCACTGGTAACGGCCTCAAAACTCAGGAAGCAGTACAGAATGCTGTGGGTGAGCCTCACACAATTGATGCTAACCTCGAAGCGTTTGAGCAAGCCCTCGACCGTGCGCGTACTCTTGAGCGTCTAGATTGGCAGCAAACTTTGGTATAGTTGCAATCCTGCGCTGGACAAAGTTGCTCTTTTTGACTCTTTGTCCAGCCAATTCTTATCCATCTTTTATTAAAAAATTTGTCTCGAAAAAATGGCAATTAAAGTTTTAGTCCCTACCCCTCTCCAAAAGTTTACGAAGAACGAAGCCACCGTTGACTGTGATGGTTCTTCTATTAAAGAATTGCTCGACTCCTTAGAAGCAAACTGCCCTGGCATCAAAGCTCGTCTTTGTGATGATGAAGGGAAGCCTCGCCGTTTTCTCAATATCTATGTGAATGAGGAAGATATTCGCTTCCTTAAAAATGTGGATACTGAGCTAAATGATGGTGATGAAGTAAGCATTGTGCCTGCTGTAGCTGGCGGCTAAGGATTCGCGCAATAACCATGAATGCTTGATACGGGAGAAGTTCGCTTCTCTCGTTTTTTTATGGGGGATAAGGTTAGGCGATCGCCACTTCGATTAACGATGAAACAAATCGTCCAAAAACTGACCAAATGCATCTCACCTATGTTCAAATATGTGGATACTAGACCTAAGAAGTTGAGTATAATTCCGGGCTATGCCAACAGTTTTACGAATTGGTCCTTACCGTTTTTATTTTTACAGCCACGAACCCAATGAGCCACCACATATTCATATTGATCGTGATGCTTCGTCGGCAAAGTTTTGGCTGGAGTCAATGAGCTTAGCGAGTAACATTGGTTTCAGTGCGAAGGAATTGCGAAAACTGCAATCGTTAGTCCAAGAAAATCAACAAAATCTATTGGAGGTCTGGTATGAGTATTTTGGCAATTCAGACGAATGAAAGAGTGAAAAATGTTTCTTTTACTGATGACATGATTAGTGTTGATTTGATGGATGGAAGGGCGATCGCCGTACCTCTTGTTTGGTATCCAAGACTATTGAATGCGACACCGGAACAACGTTTGAATTGGGAAGTTTGCGGTGGTGGTTATGGCATTCACTGGGATGAGATTGATGAGGATTTAAGTACGGCAGGGATGCTGCGTGGTGCGCCCGCTCCAGTGAAAGAAAGTCTTGTAAAAGAATAAAGGCGATCGCCTCTCTCCTCACAGCGAAACTTAGCTTTTTGTTTTAAAATCGAAGTATGAATATGTACAGCTAGTTGTACGGCTTTTGAGAAAATCATGAAAGCAATTACCTACACGGCAGCGCGACAAAATCTGGCAAAAACAATGGCTGATGTTTGTGATGATCATGCTCCGGTGATTGTGACCCGCAAGCAGCATGAATCGGTCGTGATTATGTCTCTTGAAGATTATGAAGCCTTACAAGAAACGGCTTACTTATTGCGATCGCCGAAAAATGCTAAACGTTTAATTGAGTCGATTGCGCAACTCGAAACGGGCAAAGGCACGGTGAGAGAGCTAATTGAATGACGCTGATTTTTTCTGATCACGCTTGGGAAGATTATCTGTACTGGCAAAATACTGACAAAAAAATTCTCCGTAGAATCAATCTGCTTATCAAAAAAATTCGGCGATCGCCCTTTACAGGTATCGGTAAACCAGAACCGTTAAAACATGGTTTTGCGGGGTATTGGTCGCGGCGGATTAATGATGAACATCGCCTGATCTACAAAGTTACGGATGAGGGCATCTATCTCGCCCAATTGCGCTATCACTACTAAGAAAATAATGTTTTTTAGGCATTACTACTATGATTATAATTCGTTGAAAAGAATCATAGAAGTTTGTAATTGACTGGAAATTTTAGTCGTAATATCTCCGACAGCAAGCCCTCCAGCCGTGCGATAACGAGTGGAATGAAGCACGACTAAATCATAGTCTTCTGCACTACGAATAATGGATTTGTCAATATCATTATGACGGGTTATTTTGATTCGAATATCAG
>JBARRZ010000170.1:0-10044 GCA_049644465.1 Limnothrix sp. | reverse complement strand
GCGTTTATGGTGGGTTGCCTGCCTAACCGCAAAACCCGCCGCCTAAAAAAGAATGTTGTTTCGGCACAGGCGATCGCCCTCGACATCGATGAGGGTTTGAGCCTTGAGGACTGCCTAAAAATTCCATTTGTCCAGAAATACGCCGCCGCAATCTACACCAGTGCGAGCCACCAAAAGTGGAAAGACGGCAAGCCACCCTGCGATCGCTATCGGATTATCTTTATCCTGCCTGAAGCGGTAACAGATATCCCCTTATATGAGCAGGCGGTAAAGGTCATCATGGAGTCGGTAGGATATGCCGACAAACAGTGTAAAGATGCCTCACGGATGTTTTACGGCTACGACAAAACCGAGGTTATCCTGTGCGATACCACCAAAGTTTTACCCGCTGAATTTTTAAGTGAAGTTGGCGATCGCCTAGAACAGGAAAAAGCAGAACGACTCAGACTTTTTGAAGAGAGAAAACGCCGCCGCGAGGAATATGGCGACACTGACGACCAAGACGAGCTGATCCAATTAGCCCTCGACTGCATCGATCCTGACTGTCCTTACGATAAATGGTTGGCAGTTGCTATGGCACTGCACAGCCACGATACAGGCTGGTTTTACCTTTGGGATAACTGGAGTAGTGGCGGATCGAAATAACCCGGCTCGCGTCAATTAGAACTGGCATGGAGCAAATTCAACAGCGGCGGCGGTGTAACCATTGGCTCCTTGTTCCACATTGCCAAGGACTATGGCTTTAAATACCCTGAGCGAGAATCAAATTATTCTCACCAGTGGGACAAAAAGGACGAGGGCGATCGCCAACTATCTCCCACAGAATTTGGCGTTAAAAAAGCCTCAGAATTCATGGCATGGGTTAACGAAAAAGTCCAAAAAGCCGCGCCAACCTTCAAAAAATTACTCAAGGTTACTCAAAACCCCATCACAGAACCGCCTAAGGTTATCCATTGGCGGAACGGCGATCCGGTTCCCACTCGCGAGGATTGTGGCGCTCCCTTTGGGGACAGCGAAGCTGCAAGCCCTATTCCAAAGATTATTTATGCTCCCGGCTCCAACCCCATGGAGCTGATCGCAAAATTACGCGCCGTTGGTTGGGAGTCTGTATTGGATAGTTCGTTTATGGGTGACGGCAAAACCCATAGAGCTGGCATGGTCAAGTTTGATAAATGTTTGGGATGGTACATCGACACCGATCACAATAATCCTAGTGTTGAAAATATCGAACGCAACTATACAAACCTATGGGCACGTCATAACGGTTTATGGCGAGGCGATGACGGCAAACTCACCCGTAAGGCGATTGAAGGGAAAAAGCCAGAGGTACGCGCCAACTGTCCAAGCGCAGATCTATTCCCAAAATTAGCAGCTAAGGGATATGACGTGATGGGCAGCAAGGATAATCCGATCTGTGGTGTTTGTCCCCACCGTGGCTACTGTCACACCGATCCGAATTTCTTCAAGGCACAACGCGCCAACGCCCTCGCACAGCAACAAATTAGATCCGATATTCAGTCCCTGCCAAACCCTAATGAATGGGACTACACCGACAATTACGCCATTGTCGAAGAAGCCACAACACAGGCTCGCGCATCCCTCACCGAAGTGTCTGGTACATGGAGCGACTTACTCCAGAACCTCGATGATATGGAGCGTAACGCGCCTGAGACTTACGAAAAACTCAAACCCTTTAAAGATGCCTTGCGCCATATTTTTGAGGCTGATCAGGGTCGGTATGGATTAGATCACGACACCATTACGGCAATGCTTCCCATGGGGCTTGGTGGTGATGTCGAGGCGATCTTGGAGTCGGTATTATTGGCGATCGCCCCTGAGCTGGCATTCACTGAAGCGGATCGAGTTAGTGGAGCTGGGAAAAAATACAATGCCGCCATGAAGTCGGTTAATGCTTTGTACCGTGGCGAGGCTAAGGAAGAAAACGAACGGCTTTTGGAGTCATTACCCCATAACTTATTAATGCCGCTGCTCACAGTTTGGAATGAGGAAAAAGGCTCGATTCGTTTGGAGCATAATCGGCTAACTGTTACCCAAGCTGACATCCGCAAACAAGAAACCATTAAAGCTTTCAGTTTTAGATTGTGCCTCGATGCCACAGGCAACAAACAGGCGATCGCCACCGGATTCGGGTTGAAGGAAAATTCAATTATCGAGATTCAACAGCAACAACCCGCGCTCGACAATTTGACGGTGTATGAAACCCACATGAGTGGGACGAAAAGCCGTAAACGCTCGGATAGTGCCAACAAACGGATCGCCGCCTACCAAATTCACTGGCGAAAGATTGATCCTGATGTTCAGTTTTTAGGCTTCAAAGGGGAGAAGAATATCCAAGGTTGGTGGCTCAATCACAATCGCGGCTCCAACAAATTCAAGGGACGACTAAACCTTGTTTCCTTTGGCTGTCCATACCCTCACATTGGGGCAATACAGGCTGAATACAGGACGTTTAACGGCTCTCTCGATGGGTTCGATGAATATTACCGTCGCCTAGTCGAGGACGAGATTATTCAAGGCATTGGACGGCAACGGGTACAGCATTACCCCGGTCAAAAATTCAACTTTGATATGGTGGCTACCTATGGCGATGACTTCAATCTAAATTTCCTCACCGAACGCTATGGCATCAAAGTTATTAAGCGTGATGCTGTGGAGTTTTGCGAGGCGGCTGGTACAACTGCCGAAAAACTTAAACACGGCATTTGCGAGATCGCCAAGGGCATCGCGGCGGCTGGTGAAAAGTTAACCCAACAGGCGATCGCCACTGCTATGGGTATCTCCCAACAGGCTCTCTCAAAACATATAAAAGCTTTATGGGGAAACTGGTTAGAGTTGAAAAAACTTTTACAACTTTTCCTTAAAGGATCTAATAGGGATGGTTGTAAAAATTCTGAGCAGATACACCCCATTGAACCAATGGTTGCGGCGGCTACCCTAATCGATATCTTTTCTCAAGGTAGTTGGCAGGCATTAAGGGCATTCCTTGAAGATATGCCACTACCTGAGGCTCGATATTGGCTTGGTTGTTTGCTGACCACGGCGGCGATCGCCTAACAAACTCCAAAAAAGAACAAAAATGACCCCATGATCTTTTCAGTATTGAGATTGGGTGGATTGGTTGTGGGCGATCGCGCGTGACCTCTTTTTTCTCTTAATTCCCTCTATTTTAAGCTGAGAAACCACCTACTGATATCGCGTATTACAATAAGAGCAAGTTCGTTTCGGATTTTTAACAATGGCAGCAACAAAACAGGGAAAGGCGATCGCCTCTCACAATTCCACAAAACATGGAATTTACAGCCAGAAACCACCGACTACTGATGATCAGGATCTAGAGCTGTATGAGCAGACTAAGGCGGGTTTAATCGCAGAATTTGAGCCGCAAACGATTACTGAGGATTTGCAGATTGAGCAAATTGTTATGGCGCGTGTGAGGCTTCACCGACTATGGCGAGCTGAGAGTGCAATGATTCAAAGGGAGCGGTTATCCGTTGAGATTGAACGAATAACCCCACCTAGACCGCCTACGGATCTTGAGTTGTTGTTAGAGGAGATGAATCCAAAAGTTCCAACGCCACCACCAGAACTAGAAAAAATTCTTAATCAACTTTACAAACAAAACTCAGCAATCGAACCGGATCTATTAGGGATTATTTCTGAGGACAAAACCCAACTTAGGCTCCAACGCGAGGAGGGTCATTTGCAACGGACTATCGATAAAGGGATTAAGTATTTACAGCAGCAACGCGATCGCCGCAATGGGTCAAATCCCACAACGGTGGAGGCGATCGCCAACTCTTAAAACTTACTCAATACTCAAAGTAATACTTTACTTAATTAGTTACTTAAAGCTTTGAGTATTACTTTGCTTAAGCGATGCCAAACTTCATATCTACTGCATCATTGAAGGATCGAACGATCGCCACAATATTATCGGCATCATCATCACCAAAGAGTCCATCTAAGCCTTCATGGTGTAGCTCGGTAAATGGTGGTTCATAAAGCAGCTTTGGATCCATAACGCCTTGCTGGGTGAGTAGATCAATGATTTGTTCAATGAAGCGGATTTGGTTGGCGGTGAATTGGGTATTTTCGAGGTATTGGCTAAAGGCAGTTTTGGCGGCGGCGCGGTCTAGTCCGACTAGGCTACGGATAAAGCTTTTGAGGTTGGTGGCTTGGGTCTTAAAGGCTTCGGTGAATTTTTCTTTGCTCTCTAGTCCTTCGGTGGTGAAAAGAATGGCTTCGAGGGCGTTGAGGTCGGTTTCGGTGAGGGGGAGGTTTCGGCGTAGTTTGGCGATCGCCACATGGTCTTGATGGTTGCGGATATAGGTTTCGACTTTTTTGCGGTATTGGTGGGGGCTAAATCCGGTTTGCTCGATGGGGACAGTGGCCTCGCTAATGTCGATCAGTTCGTCTTGGAAATTGGTGTAGATAATGTTGGTTTCTTTGGGGTCAATAAATTGCATCAGATCCCGCAGGTTACGCCGTAAATTCTCCACCATGGGCAGGGTGATACCTGTCCACCAGTTTTCGGCGATCGCCTCCTCAATCAAGGGGAGTTGCGCTTTGACCATGGGGATATTGATTTTAGTTTCGAGGTTGCTGAGGAGGTCGCGCACTTTATCCCGTAGGGTGATGAAGTTTGGGTTTTGTTTGAGTATGCTGAGTTGAATTTGTAGGCACAGCAGATCGAAGCGGCGGGTTTCTGGTTTTTCTTTGGGGAGTCCGTTAGGGAGTTGGGCGATCGCCTCCTCTAGGGTGCGGAGTTGTTGCGGCGTGAAGTTTTGCCAGTTTTCCCGCTGACTAAAGGTTTCCACGTCTTGAAGATGACGGCGCACCATAAAGTTTTCGGGTTCCATGCTCGCTACGTATTCATGGAGGCGATCGCCGATCTCTTGTCTAAATTCTTTGAGTTCGGGCTGGGTGGCTACCGTTTGAAATAAGGCGAGGCGGGTTTTAAAGAGTTTGGTGGCTAATCCTGCGGCGGGTTTGGGGTCGGTTTCTTTAACTTGTTGCTCGAAATATTCAAAGTTACGGCATAGATCGAAAATCAAAAACTCGGTTTTATCTTCACCAATGGCAAACAGATCAAGACAAAGACGAGTGCCGCGCCCAATCATCTGGTTAAATTTCACGCGGGAATAGACGGGTTTAAAGAAAACGAGATTCAGCACTTCGGGAACGTCTACGCCCGTGTCGAGCATATCTACAGAAACGGCGATCACCATCTCACTATCTTTTTGCTCAAATTCCCCTTCTAGAATGCTTTGGGCATAGGGGTCATGGCTATCGATGAGCTTGGCAAATTTGCCGTTGTAGTGGGGATAGTTTTTGTCGAATTGTTCGAGGATCTTTTGGGCGTGGTTATGGTTGCGAGCAAAAATAATGGTTTTACCGAGGCGATCGCCGCCGTCTATTTTTAAGCCAGATTTCATCATGGTTTCGAGGGCTTTGTCGATGGTGTCGCCATTAAATAACCAGTGGTTAATGGCTGTACCGTTAATTTCGTCGAGGACTTCGCCTGTTTCTGGATCAGCGAATTTTTCCTCGTATTCGGTTTTTTCGTCTGGAGAAAGTTCACTGTATTTAATGCCAACGGTGGGAAATTTGAGGCTGATCTTAATGCCTTGGGGTGGGACAAGATAGCCGTCTTTAATAGCATCGTCGAGTTCATAGACAAAGGTGGGGTTGCCTTGTTCTAAGCCAAAAATTTCATAGGTGTCGCGGTTTACTTCGTCTCTTGGGGTGGCGGTTAGACCCATCAATAACGAATCGAAATGCTCGAAAATATAGCGGTATTTTTTGTAAACGCTCCGGTGGGCTTCGTCGATGATCACCAAGTCAAAATAACCCGCGCCGAATTTTTTGCCATCGCTCTCAAGTTTGTCAATTTGATTCATCACGGTGGGATAGGTGGACACCACGACATTCGCGCCCTGTACATTTTTTTCTTCGACTAGGTTGATGACGGTGGCATTGGGGAGGTGTTGGTTAAAGGCGCGTCTAGCTTGTCTAACGAGGCTGTTTCTATCGGCTAGGAATAACACCCGTTTCACCCAGTTGGCTCGCATCAGGACATCCACAAGGGCGATCGCCGTGCGGGTTTTTCCGGTTCCGGTCGCCATGACGAGGAGGGCTTTCCGGTTTTTGTTGGTAAAAGTTTCGGTAATACTTTTGATGGCTTCAGTTTGGTAGCTCCGTCCAGCAATGTCTTGGTTCACCTGTACAAGGTGGAGGGCTTTTTGGTTGGTGCGTTGCCAGATGAGCCGCTGTAATTCGTCCTTTCTCAGAAATCCATGGATCTCGCGGGGGGGATAGTTGCAATCATCCCAAATGTAGGTGTGATAACCGTTGCTGTAGAAAATGATCGGGCGTTGGTTGAATTTTTGCTCCAGACAGTCGGCATAGAGTTTGGCTTGTTGTTGTCCGATTTTGGGATCTTTTGTGGTGCGTTTGGCTTCGATGACGGCTAGGGGTAAACCGTTGTCATCCCAGAGGACATAATCAATTTTGCCTGTACCGGATTTATTGACTGATGTGGGCATTCCCTCGACTTTGTATTCTCGACAGTTTGGATCGCTTAGATCCCAGTCCATTTCTTTTAGCAGGACATCGATGAGATATTTGCGGGTGTTGGCTTCGTTCCAGTTGTGACGATCTGGTACGGCTTTGTTGGCGGCAAGGATCGCATCGAGTTGGGCTTTTAATGTGGCTAATTCTGCGGCGGTTTGTTGTTGGCGTTCTTCGGCGATCCGTTTCATCTCCTCGCTTTGGGAGAGTTTGGTTTCGAGTTGTTGGAGTTCTTCGAGGGATTTTTCTGCTGTGCCGCTGGTTTCGGGCTGTTGGAGTAGAGCGGGATTAAAGGGGATTTCGCCTAGGTTTTTGCCATTTTTCGAGTAGTAGCGACAAACCCAATACAGGAAATGAAAGAGTTCTTCGATGATGTGGAGGGCATCGCGATCGCCGATATTTTTTTGTTGATGGACAGCGATATTTCCGACTTTGTGGATAATGCGTATTTTTGGAAAAATGCCGGGGGACAGATTGTCTTGAAAGGTTTGTTCGTGGATCAGCGCACCGAGTTTGGTGTCGTAGGGGAGCTGGAGATAGGGATCGTTTTCGTAGAGCCACAGGACGGCTTGTTCTAGGGTGTAGCGGCTATAGAAGCAACTGGCACGGGGCGCACTATACACCAGACTTTCGGCATGGATCGCATGGTCAAATAACTTGGGAAAATCGTTTTTGAGGAAATCGAAGTTTGAGGTCATTGGGGCGATCGCCTACCACCTATTAATTTATTTCGTCGAGTAGTGCCGTCGCATTTTTCCACTCTTTTACGGTTCCGTCTCTGTAAATTTTAGCGATGAATGCGGGTCATGCGGCGGTTTTCCAGTTCATTTCGCAGCGGATCGCTTCTTCTATTTTGATAGAGTCGCAGTCGTAATCGTAGGCGAGTTCTTCGATGGAATCCCCAGCATGGTAGCGTTCTGCGAGGATGGCGGTGGGAATGCCTGTTCCGGCGATCGCCAATTTTCCGAAGGAGATGCGGGGGTCGATCACGACAATTTTGGGGTTGTTTTCTAGGCTGCTACGGGTGAAGGGATAGAGTTTGGTGGCGATGCCTTGGTCGTCGGGTTCGATGCGTTCTAGGTGGATTTTTAGGACATCTTTGAGGGCGAGTTGTCCTTTTTGGGAGGCGTTGATCAGGGAGCCGTATTTTTCGATAAATAGATCTGCGCCATCGGTGTGGAAGTCTTGATGGGCTAGGGGATGGGGAATGTTTATTTGTTCGTCGATGTAGTCTAGGGCGGTGCGAACTTTGGCGAGGTCGATTTTGTGGTGGTGGCGGATGGCTCGCAGGATATGGAGTTCGATCAGGTTGGTGAAGGTCAGGGCGATGGGTTTTGTCTGTTGGGCTTCGATGAGGGGATGAAAGTATTTTTCGCCTTTGTTGACTGGGTATTTTCTGCCAACTATCCAAGACCGAATCGTTTGTTCTGGAATATTTAGGTAGCGGGCTGCGTCCCCAACGGAATAGCTGGGAATGTTGCGTGGATCTTTGCCGCCATAAATATCGATCACTGTTGTCTTGTCTTTAGTGGGATCTGTTTTTATTTTAGGGCTAGGAATGGATTCTGTTCGATTTCAATCATGGTTTACGCGCTCAAGGCTACAGGGGTGAGGTGATAAATTTGAGCAAGCTGGGATGCTGTTTTAAGATCTTGTTTTTGGAGGGCGAGGCGCAGGTTATCGAGTTTTTCGGCTTCTTCGAGGCTTAGATAGGGTGACCAATCATGATCATCGTAGGTGAGGGTGATTTGAATTTCTGCGAGGTATTCGCCTTGGCGGATGATTTTGGTTTGGGTTTTGGTGTTCATGGTTTTCTTGTTTTGTAATCGGTTTCCCAGCGGTCTAGGGTTGGACGGTAGGCTGTGATTAAAACGGCGGGTGATGCTTCATTTTTAGGGATGCCCCAAACGGTATGGATTGGTTGGTTTTGTGGGTCTTTTTGGAGCAGTAAAACACAGGCTCCTTTTGGATAATCGGGATAGTCTTCGATCAGTTCGGCTTGGTTAATACTGTCGATAATGTCTTTTACGAAAATGTTATCGTTTGCGAGTTCATCATAACCATGGGCTGATATTTTGATTTCTCTATTATCGATAAGGTTTAGGATCTTTTGAAAGGTTTCACTCATCTCTATAACTCACCTCGAAAAGCTCTTTGCCGTAGGGGGTTAAATAGACTTTCTGATTCATCACAACTCACCGCGAAAGGCTCTTTGCAGTAGTGAGTTAAATAAATTTTCTGATTCTTGAATATCACTTTGCATTTTGTTTTTAAGACTTACCAGTTTTTGAATAGCTTTTTTATATTGACTTTGAATATCAAGTGGAACTAATGGAATAGGAAGACCTTTAATAATTGTTTGGTTTAATCCATCCATAATTGCACCTTTGGTATTTCTTTCTAGATACTGTTTTGTTATTGGATGAAATAGAAAATATCCATGTAAAAATTCAGGTAGACAAATATTTTTATCTGTTGTGATACAACAAAGATGTTTTGTGTTGATAGCTGTAGGGCAGTCTTGAGGCACTATTGCACAACGTCCACAAGTCCCCATAATCGTAATAATTACATCTTCAGGATAAACAGTATAGTTTTTTAACTGTTCATATTTTTCTGGAGTAATAAATCTGGCTTTTGCCCAAACAAACTGATTTTTGACAGCATTATCAATTCCTAAAACTGGAATACCTTCATCAACAAATTCACTATGTAAAAGATTGCTACCGAATGGACCAGTTCGCATCGATCCTTTTTTCTTTGCTGCCATATCTCCAACTGTTAGCATTTTCCAGCCTTTATGAATAGGATCGCCAAACATATCGAGAAACAGCGATCGCCCCAACTCCTCAGTTAACCGAATAGCCTCCTGCTGCTTCCTTCTGACCCCATCCGCCTTATCTAGAATTGCCGCAATCCTTCTTTGCTCGGCGATCGGGGGGAGTGGAATTTTTACATTTTTTAGATCTTTAAGAATAATTCTTCTAATTGCTGATCCTGTTTTTTTGCGAACTGCCTGATCAATCGTAGCTTTAGACTTTAAAACATATCCAAAGTAATCACTATCTAAAAGATTTTGTTGAGGTCTTAATATTGCTACAGAGGATAAAATTGCGAATTCTTGATTTTCTTTTACAACATGAACTTTTCCAACCGTTCCATCTTTTGAAAACAAAACATCACCTATTTTAGGAGACGAGTTTCCCGCATCAGCTTTTTGGTATTCTTCTATTGAAATTTTTGAACATCCCTCGAAATTTAAACCAGAAGAAGTTAGATCTTTCACTGTTAAAAAAGGAATACCTTCACCAATATCAGGTGGTGTGTAGTGTGTTCCATCTGTCACAAGTTCACAGGCTTTTTCTATAGTAATTTGCTTCATCTCAACATCTCCTCAAGCTCATTTAGATCAGCCCGAATCTCATCCTCTAGACCCTTCAGTTTCCCCAAAAT
>JBARRZ010000169.1:0-14537 GCA_049644465.1 Limnothrix sp. | reverse complement strand
GTACTTCGCCTCAGGTTTTTGCGGCTTGATAGTAAGTAATGGCGGTGTTGATGAAAGTCACAGTTTGAAATGATAGGTTGTTTCTCCTTCGGGCGATCGCCGCACATCTCCATCAAATTCTTTTGCTCTCGCTTCGAGATACCGCTGAGCTTCTTTACCCGGTAGTTTGGAGGTCTGCGCAAATTTTAAAACAGAGACTTCACCAGCCGTTTCATCAATCACGTTATAAAAACTTTGGCGCACCCATTCGGAATCAAATTTTTCCTTCCGCACCCGACTACGCAGACTCCACAGCATCCATGAGCCTGAAGCCGTTAGTGGCAAGCCGAAAATAACCAGTGCAGCCATCGCACCATCACGCTCTTCTTGAATGACGTTTGGATTGTTGATTTCGAAGATGGCGTAACAACTGATTGGCAAACCCATAATCAAAAAGCTAATAGCTGCAAATTTTTGAAAACCCCGAAACGCTGATTTTGTCCAGTGGATTTTGGTAAGTGGCGGATTGATAACGGGTGTCATAGCGAGATTGTTCGCGCTTTTGTTGAGGTTGATGGCGGCCTTAGGAATAGGAGCGTCTTGGAGTTGGGTGGGTGGCGGTGTACTTGCGGCGATCGCCCCAGTCTCCGATAAAGATGTGAGAGCTTGTTGCACCTCGATAGCAGAACTATAACGTTGCCGAAAATCGTAGCAAATCATTTTATCGAGAATAGCTGCAAATTCTGGACTGACGGCTGTGTCTTGTCTCCAAACAATTTCTGCGGTGTTGGGGTCTTCTTGCAATTCGTCGGTAGTGTTGTAACCCATCGGTGGCACTTTCCCGGTTAATGCCTGCACAATAATTAGGCCCGTCGCATAGAGATCGCTGCTCAGTTTTGGTTTGCCGCGCCCCTGTTCGCTCGACATGTAGCCGGGAGTACCGATAATAGTGCCGATTTGAGTTCTGCCTTGATCGTTGACTTGGGTTGCGGCCAGCTCTTTGACTGCACCAAAATCAATCAGCACAATTTTGCCATCTTGTTGACGGCGAATCAGGTTAGCGGGTTTAATGTCGCGGTGAATAACTTTTTGGTCGTGGATGAAGGCGAGCGGTTCAAGGATGCTTTTTAAGAGGGCGATCGCCTGAGCTTCCGACATTTTTTGACCGACAACAATTTCCTTTTCGAGGTTTTTCCCTTCGATAAATTCTTGAACCAGATAAAATTCTTCATTAGCCTCAAAATAAGCCAACAAATAGGGAATTTGATCATGGTCACCGAGGCGATTCAGCAATTGCGCTTCGGATTCAAATAACCGCCGTGCGACTCCTAATGCGTCCGGGTTGGTAAAAGTCGGTTTGAGCTGTTTGACTACGCAAATTTTATTAAATTGCTTAATGTCCTCTGCGATAAATGTTTCGCCAAAGCCCCCCGTAGCCAAAGACTGAATAATTTTGTAGCGTCCGTCTAATAATTGTTGCCCAGTCATAGTTGCTTGTGATGCTAGCTCAGAAACCTGCTGCTCCCATTATGGAACAGCTCACAGGAAAACCAACGCTTTTTCGGTAACCGACTCACCTGTATCGACACAATCTTTAGCTAATGTCAGCGACTTTTTGATTTTCCAATAATGTTTTACCACTCAGCAAGTCTTCGACGGTTACTCGCAGACATCGCTCACCATCAACGAGAAATTTTAAAAGTAGGCGATCGCTGCCGGGATAACCCACTGGATCAAGAGTGGCGATCGCGCGCGCGCCGTCACGATCATTCAGCGGTTTAACGTTGGCTTGTCCCTGCATAATACGTCGGGTGATCAGGCGATCGCCCTCAAAAAAGACCTCCGTTCCCGTACTTTGCTCACCCAGCTCACCCAGAATCAGTTCAATACTGGGCTGCTGATCCATCGATGCACCGAGCGTAATTTCCAGCGGCTCCGTCATCGGGTAAGCCTGACCCTGATTGATAATGGGCTGCCACTCGTGGCGTTTGTTGCGACGGTTCCAGTAGCGCACCCCGTAGCTGTGATAGAGAAAATCTTTTAGCTCAAAACCCTGAGCCAACTGTAAAGCGCCACAGGCGATCGCCCCAAATGGATTATCCTGCCGAATTTTTTCCGGGAAAAAGTACCGCGTTAACCACTGCTGCACCGCCGGAATTTGACTCGTTCCCCCCACCAACAACACCCCATCAATCGCTTCCGAGGCAATTCCAGCCCGTCGCGCCTGCTGCAACACCTGCACCATCAACCCATCCAAATCCTCAAAAAAACCTTTTTCCTGCAAAATTTGTTCAAACACAACGCGGCTCAACTCCAGCTCATAACTCGCGAACGTCTCTGCGTTGTAATACACTTCCGTCGCTTTATTTTTTTGCGATAAGGCAATTTTCAGTCGCTCCACCAAACGCATACTGAGCGCATCTTGCGGCAGATCTGGCTGCTGCTGCTGAAAATAATCAAAAATCCAATTATCGAGATCTGAACCCCCAAGATTTTTACCCGCTTTCGCTAAAACTTTTGCCGTCTTGACTTTCTGCGATTTGCTGTCTGCATAAGATTTTTTCGCCCAGCGCAAAATAAAACCCGTCGGCTTGCTTTGCCCTTGATTAAAATTGAGATCCACCAGTGAAAAATCGACTGTCCCGCCGCCAAAATCCACAACCAAAACTTGTTTAAGATCATTTTCCAACGCACCGTAACCCAAAGCAGCGGCGGTCGGTTCGTCTAATAATTGAATCTTTTCAACATCCGGCAGCTCAGCGCAAATATCGGTCAGCCAACTGCGGTAAGCCTCGAAACTATCGACCGGCACGGTCAGCACCAAACTATCGAGTTTTTCCCCTTCATTTTGCAATGCCGTAAAAATATCCCGTAAAAACCAAGCGCCAGTCTGCTCAAAGGTGATTTTTTGACCGTCCAATTCTGGTAAAAAGCCCTGTATCGCTGTGCCGATACCTCGTTTGAAGTTACGAAAAAAGCGCGGATCTTGCTGAATATCTAGGCCGCGATCGCCCACCTGCTTACCAATGACAACCTTTTCTGTAGCGCCATTTTCAACGTAGAGCACACTCGGAATTAGCGGTGGATTATTGCCGATTTGTTGAGACAGACTCGGCAATTTCATAATTTCGGGGAGTTCCGTCGCCACATTCCAGCGCGTGATCAATGTGTTGCTCGTCCCAAAATCTACTGCGATCGCCATTATCGTTGCGCTACTTGTCCGGAGCTTAAGTCATCGTTCGTATTGTATCGATTTCAGCCGACTCTCGTCCTGTGACAGACATCACGTCAATAGTCGATCCGGTTTTACTTTTTGAGCAAGCATCATCACCCAGCGCTTCGACGAAGTTCACTGGTGATCAACGGTGTTGTCACATCAATTTTCGAGGCATTTCCGTAAACTAAAACCGATACACCTCAGGGAATTCTGCCATTTATGAAAGTTTTAGACATTTGCCAAGAAGCCGTTTCTGAAGGCGTTATCTCTAGCCAACTGGTGCAAGAGCTAGAGCAAATCCTGTGGAATAACAATCTCAATGCTGTCGAAATGGCAACGCTTGAGTTCATTTCTCAGCGGATTGAAGCGGGCAAAATTATGGTGATGCCGAAGCCGATTGAAGCTGTCCGAAACGTCTGGCAACAGGTAAACTAAGGGCGAATCAGCATTTTTTGTATTAACTAATTTCATTAAAAATATCTTGGCGAAACAACGGCTCGATACCCTCCTTGTAGAACTGAATCTTTGCGAATCACGTCAGTTAGCTCAGCGCATTATTCGGGCTGGTGAAGTCAAGGTGGCGCAGCGTATTGTCGATAAACCGGGGACGCTCATTCCGCTGGATGCAGCGATTGAAGTACGGGCGAAACCACCGTTTGTGTCTCGTGGTGGTGAAAAACTAGTGAAGGCGATCGCCCACTTTGCGATCCCAATTCAAGATCGCATTTGTTTAGACGGCGGCATTTCGACGGGCGGCTTTACCGATTGTCTGTTTCAGGCAGGCGCGCGAAAAGTCTACGGCATCGATGTTGGTTACGGCCAAGTCGCTTGGAAAATCCGTCAAGATCCACGACTGGTGCTGAAAGAACGAACAAATTTTCGTCATCTCACCCCAGCAGATCTCTATCAAGCGGACGGCGATCGCCCCGACCTCGGCGTGATGGATCTATCGTTTATTTCTCTAAGAAAAGTGTTGCCGACGCTGTGGACACTCCTCACCGAACCCAAAGAAATCATTCTGCTCATTAAGCCCCAATTTGAAGTTGGCCGCGCCCATGTTGGCAAAAAAGGGGTGGTGCGTGACCCCCAAGCCCAAGCTCAGGCGATCGCCGATGTCCTCACAACAGCTCAAAAACTCGGCTGGCATGCCCAAGGTTTAACTTGGTCACCGATCACTGGCCCTGCGGGGAATATTGAATATTTGTTATGGCTCAGTACAGCGACACCCGGAATAGAGTTGGCGATCGCCTCAATTAGAGAATTAACGAATACCGCAATGGCGAGCCTTAGTAAAAAAACAAGTTCCAGTTGAAATGAGTTTGGGTTGAAGATTTAGAAAAAAAGAGACAGGGGGATGAAGAGACGCGGAGATAGGGAGACAGGGAGACGCGGAGAAATTGAGATAAAGGAAACACAGAAAGACGCAGATTATAAGGAATAGGGTAAAACTAATATTTTTTCAATCAAAATCTCTGTTCAAAACAAAATCTCCCCGTCACCCGCTCTCCCCATCACCGCGTCGCCATCTCCAGCCCCGCCCCCGCGAACCTGCACCCAAACTAGTTGACCAGCGTGTCTTTCGATTTGTCACTAGGAGTCAGCCGCGAAGCACGCTTCACTCGTCGTCCCTGATCTGCCGAATCATCATCGGCATTTTCTAAACGGATTTCGATTTTGGGGCCAGAGCTAGCGAGACGAATCACTAAGCCATTACGCGCGTCACAGCTCTCGATGCGTTTACCGTCGATATAAGTTCCATTCGTGCCTAGATTGAGGACTTTCCACTGACCATCATCCTCTTGCCGCAGTTCGACATGGTGGCGCGACACGACTGCACTGTAAAGCACCACCTCGTTGTCTGTAGAACGACCAATGCGCACGACAGATTCGGCCTCGAACGTCCAATTTTGTACAGCTACTGATTGTAGGGGATGCAATAGTATCAGGGTAATCACAAACGTTTTGACTCTAAGTGCTGACTAATGTATATAAATTCTACCGACTATCTTTGGCATCTATGAAAATAATGGGGCTGATTTTAACATTTAACAACCTCTTATTTTTTTGGCGATCGCCATATTCAACGTTTTGTGTTGTTGCTTGTCAGGTAAGGGGAAAGATACTCTGTCTATAACAGTAATGCACAATGATGGTTTAGATTTTGTTGAAAGAACAAAGTTTAGTATTTTTTTTAAGCCTCATTGCCAGCAGAGAATCGCCAGTGCTTTTTCTGCTTGACATCACCAAGGATTTCCAATAATCGTAAAGCCGCTCCAATAATAAGGATGGGATAAGTCGGTGAGGCCGGTGTTTGCGTATTCTGCAGGTAGATCAATCGGCCCATTTTTCGTGACAAGTTTGCCGCCTTCTTGGCTAGTCTCGCCTCGCAATAGAGTTAATTGTGCATTTTGTAAGGCTTGGGCTTTAATCGGGGTGATTTGCAGCTCGTTGTATAAACTGGTCATTAATCCCATGGTGGCAGCATCGTCAACATACCAAATGCTACCGATGGCTGATTTTGCACCGGAGGCGATCGCCAATCCAGCAAACCCTAATTCTGCGCTGCGATCGCCAAACGCTGTCCGACAAGCAGAGAGCACCAGTAATTCGATAGGCGGTGTACCAAGCTGTAATTTTTCTAGCTCCTCTAAAGAAACTTTTTGATCCTTAAACTGAATATAAGCTTCCCCTGCTACACCAGATCGAAATTCACCATGGGTCGCGAGATGCACGATACCGTAGGGTTTACGTGCCCTTGCATTTAACAGATTCTCCACCGTGAAACGCTGATTAACAAGGGCATCTCCTTGCCAAATATCCTCAGCAATAATTTTGGCCTCTAGCGAAGCAGCGGGTAAGTCTTCCGCATCGGTAAACTCAGATGCACCCATCGCTAATAATAAATTTTGGCTCGGCTCAATATAGCCGGATGTGTTGGTTAGAGAGAAGCTCGGCATCATCCCCAAACTATAGTTTTCCACGAGAAACTGCTGGCCGTCATGGAGTGCGGCGATTGGTAAGGCGCGTAGACCATCGTCCATCACGTAGGTCAGATTATCAATTTCTTCTGCTTGCAGATCCGCTTCTAAAGGGCGCAGAAAAACATCGTATAAAGACTGGGCTGAGCCAAGATAGGAGTCTCGAAAACGTGGGCTTGTCACGCCCTGTACAAAATTTTGTGCTTGGGCCATCACCTTGCCGCGAGTGGCATCGGGCACTTGCTGCCGAATAATTTTGCCTGTGGAAGTGATCATCACCAGTTCGAGTACATCGTCGTCACTGAGTTCTTCGTCGATGGTAAAAAATCGTTCTTCAGCGTTGAGAAAATCACTCAGGCGATCGCCCCGAAATTGCCACTGGATATCTTGCTGCTGGGCTTTGCTTTTAATTTTGAGATTGTCTTTTACGCCCGCTGTACCATTTGAGTCTTCAGTTGCCGCCACTTCCGGTGGTTGAAAGAAAGCATAAATGAGCGCCAACTTTACGCCCGTTTGTTCACTTTTTATTTTTAACGTGTCCTGTATTTCGACAATATTCGTTTCCGCAACCTCACCAGTTCCATCAAAAGATGGTGTTTCTAGCGGCTGTTCGTTTAGACAACCCGCGCCCGTTATACAGTCAACCCCGACCTCTGGCACCTCCTCAACCTCTGGTATTTCTGGCAGATCATTCGTATTCGTTAAGTCAGCCGAAGGGTCATTCACAGGCTCGAACCGCTGAGTCGTTGCGTTCAATTCAAAAGAACCCGCCGTATCATTGGCCGTAGGCGTTACACTAACAATCCCAGCAGCATTCGTCACACCCGAAAGACTAGTTGGATTCGCACTTGCACCGCTATTCGGCGCATCAAAATCTACAGTCAAATCACCAAGTGGATTATTAAAGGTCACTTCTTCGGCGCGAGCAACGACTGGCTCAAAACTGGTATTCACTGGCGTGCTTTGCGTTCCCCCGGAGACTAACGTTAACTCCAGCCCTTGGAATTCCACTGCACCAATATCGACTGCATCTACAACGCGATCGCCACCCCGCTGGTCGGCCACTAAACCTACGGCGATCGCATCATCTCCCCCATCAATCGCAACACTATTTGGCGAGAAAAAATGCGTCTGAGTTGTACCACCATAATTGCCCAAAGGCGTAAGTAAAGGATCAACATTTTGTATCCCAGCACCCGTGATCACACTTTCTTCAATGATGTTATTGCCCGTCGTCGTTACAGTGCCCAGATCGCCGCGAATATCGCCACCAGCAACACTGTCGGCCACAATGCTATTACCTAAAATAATGTCTCCGGCGCTATTAAAAATGCCACCGCCGTTATTGACTGCCGCTGAGTTATTGGCGATCGTGCTATTGCGGATCGTTGTATCACCGTCGTTATAAATACCGCCACCATCATTTGTCGCCGTATTACCCGAAATAGTGCTATTGACCAAATCCAGCGTTCCCGAACCATCGTTATGGATGCCGCCACCATTATTAGCCGCCGTATTACCCGAAATGGTAGTACCAGAGAGCGTTAGCAAGCCACTCGCATTGGAAATACCACCACCATTGCCACCAGAAAAACCACTTGCCGTATTGTTAGAAACCGTGCTGTTAGTCAGAGTTACAGTACCGTAGCTTGCAGAAATGCCGCCGCCTCTGCCGTATGCGTTATTACCTGTGATCGTAGCGTCAGTAATCGTCAGATCGCTGTATATGCCGTAAATGCCTCCCCCATCACCAAAAGAACTGTCACCGTTTTGAATTGTCAGGTTACTAATAATTAGATCGTTATTAATGGTTCTGATCACACCGTTGCCACCGTCGATGATTGTGACGCCTTGGCCTGCACCGCTCAGGGTGAGATCTTGGTCAAAAAATAAGGATTCAAAACTATCATTCTGAAAGGTTCCGGCACCGAGATTGATCGTTTTTTCGCCGGAGACAATATTAATTGCATCATTGGCAGCTTGGATGGAATCACCTAGCTGCAAAGCTGTGGCTGTGCCTGCATTAACGGCGTTGAGATTAAAGGTTAGATCGCCTGTTAGATCGATGTCGCCACTGGTATAGATAAATCGGCGACTGGTTAGGGTTAGGTCATTGCCGCTCGCAGAGGTGATGGTTGCATCTAGAGTAATATCACCGCCGCCTACACCTGCGCCTGCGGTTGAGAGTTCAACGTCAGTTGTGCCTAAGTTGGTGCTAATGGTTCCGGCGAGGGCTGGATCAATCAAAATATCGATCGGATCTAGCAGCCATTGTCCTGTTTCGCCATTAATCGCGGAAGTGTCAACGGTTCCACCTGTGACGTTTAGCGCGAGTTTTCCTGAAGTTTCAACGAAGCCACCATCACCGCTTTGGGAGCCACCTCTGGCTAATGCAGTTCCGAAAAATTGTGTTGTCTCGTCTGCCCATGCGATGATTTTGCCGCCATCGCCTGTTGTTTGGGCACTGGCATTGAGAATAGAATTTTGATTGATTGTGGTGTTGAGGGCACGGGGGCGATCGCCTTGACCTTGATAATCACCACCGACGAGAATTTCGCCACCACCAGACTGACCGGCAGCATCTAGATTCGCTGAAACAAGGTTAATGTCTTGCCCGAAAACATGGATATTACCACCGCGATCGCCCGAAGTATTTAGCTCACCAGAAATAAAAGTGTTGCCAGAATTCAACGAAATTTCAGTTGCTGTCGCCTTCAGAATGACGTTGCCGTTATCAAGCGTTAAGCCTGTTTCAACGCTGTCACCAGTAAGTAATTCGGGTAAATTAGTTGTGGTCAAACCGCTGGCCGGAGCGTCGATTTCTAAACCAAGGATTTGTCCCGCTTGATTGAGGCGCAGGGTGCTACTGTCGGGTACTGCAACGATCTGGATTGTGCCTGCTTTTGTGGTGAGGCGACCTGTGTTGACGACGTTCGCGGCGAATAAATTGATGCCTTGATTTTGGCCAGCGTTCAAATCGCCGGCATTAATAATTGCGCCAGTGCCATCGAGCAGAAACTGGGTAGGTGAGCCAACGAGATTGTTATAGTCTGTGCCGTTCGTCCAAATCTCTTGGTCGAAGCCTAAACCCCACGCGGTACTGGCTGTGAAATCACCGCCAATATTGAGCTGGGCGTTGTTACCAAAAACGAGTCCGGCTGGGTTGAGTAAAAACAAATTGGCATCGCTGCCGCTAATTTGTAATAGGCCATCGATAAATGATGGGTTGCCGCCACTGATCCGCGACAAAATATTTTGGATATCTGGGTTGGCGTTAAAGGTTGCGCTTTGGCTGGCGTTGAGATTGAGATCGGCAAAATTGTGAAATAGATTGCCGCCGTCACTGGACAGACTCCCGCCTGTGATCGAAAAATTATTGCCGTTTTGGTTAACGACTGTGCCTGTGTTGTCTCCGGCTGAGGTGATTTGGGCGATCGCCGCCGCTGGTCGAAAGAAAGTAAATGGTAATGCGAGAAGAAATGTGAGTAAGCGTAAACGAAACACGGGTCTTACCTCTGGTGGAACGTTATATGAAGCTTTGATGAAGACGATCTGTGACACCAAACTACGAGGGAAAATCAAGAAAATCAGTGTTTTTCCAAAATTTGCGCCAAAAGTTTATTTTTGTTAACCAAATTGCTGGCGATCGCCGCTATTTGCTCAGCTACTTAACGTGAGTTCGGGTTAAGAATTTAGAGAAAAACCTTTAGGGAAAGGGAGACTTGGAGATTTAAAGAGACGCGGAGACAGGGGGACAGGGGGACAGGGGGATAGGGGGACTCGGAGAATGGAGATAAAGAGAATAGGGTGAAGCTAATATTTTTTCAATCAAAATCTCTGTTTTGAACAAAATCTCCGCGTCACCGGCTCTCTTCCTTCTCCCTGTCAATATTTCAAGCTTTACTTATCCCAAACTCAGCTACTTACCAAGGATTGCCGACTAGGGCAAAACCACTCCAGAAAAAGGGATGACTCAGATCATCGCTAGGGGCAACATTAGTGGTTGTCGGTAAAGTAATTTCGCCACCGCGCGTTTGTAATTGATTGTTATTTTCCAAGCGAACCTCACCCCGCAATAGGGCAATTTGTGCTTGTCTGAGGGCTTCTGCTTTAATCGGCGATCGCCGCAACTCTTCATAAAAGCGCGTCATCAAACCCATCGTGCCCGCATCGCTGACAGACCAGAGACTACCCAATGCAGACTTCGCACCGGAGGCCAAAGCCAACCCGGAAAAGCCTAATTCTGCGCGGCGATCGCCCACAGCCGTACGACAAGCAGAAAGCACAAGCAATTCAATCGGCGGATTATTTAATAAACCCAGTTCTGCCAGCTCAGCAAGCAGTACTCTTTGATCTTGAAATTCGATATAAGAATTTTCCGGTGCGCCAGATTGAAACTCACCATGAGTCGCCAAATGGACAATCCCGTAAGGGTTTTGCCGCCGTGCTTCGAGTAAATTTGCGACAGTGAATTGATCATTCACAAACACATCCCCTCCCCAGATCTGATTCGCAATAATTTGGGCTTCGAGCGGAGCAGCAGGCAAATCACTAGCATCGTCAAACTGTGATGCACCCATTGCAATCAATTGATTATCAGTCGGCGGCACATAGTCAGAAGTGTTGGTGAGGGAGAAACTTGGCATCAAACCGACACTGTACTTTTCAATGAGGAATTGTTGCCCATCATGGAGAGCGGCCATGGGCAAAGCGCGCAAACCATCGTCCATCACGAAAGCAAGATTAGAAATGTCTTCTTTTTTTAAATCTGCTTCGAGCGGTTGAATCAAAGCGTCGTATAAATACTGTGCAGGACTGAGATAAACCGTGCCCAGTTGTAAGTTTGTGACGCCGCGCGTGAAATTTTTGGCTTGCTGCATTACCTTGCCATAGGTCGCTTCGGGCACTCTGTAACGGAGTGTTTTCCCGGCGGGAGTGATCATCACAAGCTCTAGCTGGGCATCATTTCTAACGCGATAATTGGGGTCTAAAAATCGGTTTTCAGCATTAAGGAAATCACTCAGGCGATCGCCCTTAAATTCCCACTGAGTAACGGCCTTAGATTGATTACTTTTGAGCTGCTTATTCCCAGCCGTATTATTCGCCTTAGTCGATGGATCAACAAAAAACGCATAAATAATGGCAGGTTTGACACCCGTTGCCTCAACAATTTTTTTTAAAGTACCGCGCACTTCCTCAATATTCGTACTCGTTTCTGTGGCGATCGCTGGCGGCGTAGTTTGGCTATCGTTTTGATTGCAATCCGGCGAGCAATCCGGCAGCTCAGGATTCATCTCTTCTGGCGGTGGCGGAACCACTGGAGGCAAGACAATTGGTGGTTCAGGCGGAATCGGTGGCTCCGGCGGAACCGGTGGCTCCGGCGGAACTGGTGGCTCCGGCGGAACTGGTGGCTCCGGCGGAACTGTTGCCACAATTTCAATCCGACCTTGCCCTGCTGCGCCCTGAGTATAAGTATTTAAATAAGACTCTGTTGGACTGATGATTTCTTCGCCAGTAAAAATAGCAGAGGCTGTCCCATTCAACGTGTCATCGCCAACGATGAACGGAATTTCACCCTGTCCCCCATGCTCGATCCGGACATCACCCCCCGGTAGAAACTGACTAGCGCCATCCATAGCAAACAAAATAGTGCTGGTATCGATACCAAACTCACCAAAATCTGAAGCCGTATCACCTGTAATTCGTACCAAACCTTCAGTAGAAATAGTGACGTCACCCCCGATTAGATCTTCGCTACTGGTATCAATGTAGGCGACTTGAATATCTTCTTTTGCCTCAAGTGTCACAGAGCCGGAGCTACCAAATCCAGTAAAAGTATCAATTCCTTCCGCTGTGATACTGCCATTGGTCGATGTGACTGAAATATTGCCGCTATTATTAGTCCCAGTTAATAAATCTTGGGTTTGAATATCTGCTCCGGCAATGAGGACGAGATCACCAGAGCGGAAAGAAATATTACTTTCGCTGGTGATATTCCTGCCAGCATTTAGTTTGAGGCTGCCAAAACTGCCAGAAGAAGTGCCGAGATCCACGTTCGCTTCGATAATAATGTCGTTATCGGCGAGGAAAGTCAGGGACGCATCGGTAAACCAAGAGAGATCAGCAAATTCTTGGACGACAATGTTGCCCTCATCTCCGCCTGTACCCGCAGTACTAATCGTCAAATCTCCCATCATGTTGAGAAAGTTAGTGACGTCGGTATCGATGATGATCGAGGTCGTATTGGGCTGATAGGGGTTTGAGGTTAGAGTCTCGCCGGAAGGATTGCCTGAACTGTTGGCAATAGTGATGTTGGTTGGATCAAGCAGCAAGCTCCCAGATGAGCCATTTTCGGCAGTGAGATCAAGACGTTGTGACCAGCCTGCGGCGAGGTCGAGCAGACCTTTTGAGGAGATTTCGACAAAGCCGCCATTACCGTTGTTGCTGCCGCCTGTTGCTGTGAGCAAGCCGTCAAAGTCTGTGCGTTCGTCTGACCAAATAATGACTCGGCCTGCGTCGCCTGTCTGGGTTGCGCTGGTATTTAGGTGAGTTGTTTGATCGATGAAGGTGGTGCGGGCACGGGGGCGATCGCCTTGACCTTGATAATCACCGCCAATCAATAAATCTCCGCCGCCATTAATTCCGGAGCTGTCGAGAGTGGCATCGATGAGGGCGATCGCCTGACCAAAGACACTAATATCCCCGCCCGTTGCCCCGGCAGTATCCAGCCTATTGGTAATAAAAGTACTGCCAGAATTTGGTGAAATAGCTACGTCGCTTGCCGCAAATTTGACCACATTATTTTCAACAACCAAGCCTGTCTCTAAATTGCTCCCCGTTAAAAGCTGAGGCAAATTTGTCAGCGTGATTGTATCGTTAGGCGACTCAAATTCCAGCCCTAAAATCTGTCCAGTTTGGTTTAGCCGCAAAGTATTTGTCCCGGGGATGGCCGTAATCTGGATCTTGCCTCCCTCAGCAGCGAGACTGCCTGTATTCACTACATTCGAGGCGAACATATTTAGATCTTGTCCAGCGGCGACAGCTAAATCGCCCGCATTAACAATCACTCCCGTACCGTCGAAAGAGAACGCTGTGGGAGAGCCGATTAAAGTTGCATAATCTCCGCTATCTGACCAAATTGCCTCACCAAATTTCAACCTGGAAGCGGTGCTAGCCGTAAAATCTCCCGCAAGATTAAGCTGAGCATTATTGCCGAAAACAATACCGGATGGGTTGAGTAAAAATAGATTGGCATCGCTGCTACTGACTTGCAACAAACCGTCGATGTAGGAAGCGTTACCGCCGCTGACTCGCGACAAAATATTTTGAATGTCGGGGTTGCTCAGAAAAGTAGCGACTTGCGCTGAGCTGAGACTGAAGTCGGCAAAGTTGTGAAAGAGGTTGCCGCCATCTCCCGACAGACTGCCACCAGAAATATCGAAGTTTTCACCCTGCTGATTGACCACCGTAGCAGTGCCATCATTCGCTGGAGAAATCTGGGCGATCGCCGTCGATGTGAGCGCAAAAATAAACGAGAAAGAGAAAAAAGTTGCTGTTGAAGCAAAACGAAACATCAGACACACCTCCACGACTTGTCACCTAATCTACGTAAGTACAAGCTAAATAGAGTAAAATCAGGGTCACTTAACTAGTTCAGACAGCGTCAAACAATGCCGCTGGCGATTAAATTTGTTAGTGACATTTTGTAGATAAAAAATCGCTGGTTGATGGTAAATGCTTAGTCAAAACGACACCGAAATATAGGCCTTATTTATAGTTTATTGTGGTTACTTTATTTTTGGGTTATCTGTATCCGAAAATGCAACGCTGGTTTGGCCGCATTCCCCGCAAACGATAGACAATTGGGCTACGATAATCCCATAAATCTTCTCTGTACTATTTACTATCGCCATGAGTACGACGATCCCGACGCCGAATGACCCGAAATTTGAGGCTTGGCTCGAACAGCAAATCCTTAGCCTTAGTGTGGATGCCCTTAATGAAAAAGTTTTGACTTGTACTGCTTGCGGTCAAGTCAAAGGAGATTACATCATCGAATATCAAGGAAAATCGATGCGATTTGATGCGGGTAAAACCTACGGATTTTTGCAATACATTCTTGCTCAGTCTGAGTAATATTTGGGCTTTGTGCCAAGAAATTCTATCAATTCGCTAATTACTTGATGATGGCAATCTGCAAAGCATAGGAACTCAGCTAGCTAATTATCAAAAAGTGGTTTTAAATTAAACTTCCAAAATTTCAGAAAAGACTCTGCAAGTAAATTTTTTATGAAAAGTAATAGATTACAACCTTGATAAAAAAACAGTTCATTCGCTTTTTTACCTTTGCAACATTAGGTTTG
>JBARRZ010000168.1:0-41447 GCA_049644465.1 Limnothrix sp. | reverse complement strand
GAAAAACAGTTAAACTCAAGGCATTTTTCTTAAGCCACTTTATAATTTAAAAATGACTAATCTAAGCAATTTATCGAGTCAGTATCCCCGAAAAATTGTGCTATTAGAACTAGAGCGAATCCAAGTTCCGCCGGGACAACATATTATTCTCGAAAACGTTAGTTGGCAGGAATTTGAACAGATCTTAGATGATTTCAAGGAACATAGTGGCACTCGCTTGGCATACGATGGTGGCTTTTTAGAGATCATGACTCCATCGATACAATATGGAGCTGATACTGAGATTGTCGGTGATCTAGTTAAACTTTTGCTGGAAGAACTTGATCTTGAATTTTGTAGTTTGGGTTCAACAACTTTCAAAAAAGAATCACTTCAAGGATTAGAGCCGGATCAATGTTTTTATATTCAAAATGAAGCTAGAATTCGTGGCAAAAAGCGTATTGATTTAACGATTGATCCACCGCCAGATTTAGCCATAGAAATTGATATTACTTCTCGTACTCACCCAAAGATTTATGTCGCGCTCAATGTGCCAGAATTGTGGCGTTTTGAGCATGGCAAATTGCAGATCAATGTTCTCAAGAATGGTGCGTATGAAATCATTGAAGAAAGTTTGATTTTTCCGGGTTTTGCACTGTCTGAAATGATTCCGCGATACTTGGCTGAGAGTAAAATCGCTGGGCGTAATGCAACCCTCAAGAAATTCAGGAAGTGGGTGCAAGCAAAAGTGCAATCTAAATAAAGGCGATCGCCTCCCTTCCATCTTTCGAGCTTCGCTATTGTATTTAACATTCGCTTTTAGCAAGGCACGGTAGACTAAAAACACGTCAAATACTGCCGAATCCGAAGCCATGCAACTTTCGCCCCAAGAAAAAGATAAGCTGCTCATTTTCACCGCCGCCCTTGTCGCAGAACGCCGCAAAGACAAAGGTCTCAAGCTCAACTATCCAGAGGCGATAGCCTACATTTCCGCCGCGATCCTTGAAGGTGCGCGGGAAGGCAAAACCGTATCCGCACTGATGGGCGAAGGCCAAACATGGCTTAAGCGCGACGAAGTGATGGAAGGCATTCCCGAAATGGTCGATGAAGTTCAAGTTGAGGCCACTTTTCCCGACGGCACAAAATTAGTCACAATCCACAATCCGATTCAATAATGTTTGAGATTTTAGAGTCGGCGATCGCCACCGAGAAAACCGACAGATACTTTAGACTTTCCTAAGAAACGCCAGCCATCCGCACTTCGTCAATTATTTTGGAAAAGTTCAGTCACATTAGAAGTCTGAACTTTTTTCTATTTGGATATGCCGAAGCCAATGTCACAAGCGAGAACGCTTCAATATCCCATCATCCCCTACCAAGCATGGAACTGATGAGTTACCAAAAAGCATCTATCTTAATTGTTGACGATGTGCCCGATAATTTTCGCTTGCTCTCAGAGATGCTCAGGGAACAAAATTGGCAAGTTCGCAAAGCTGCTAGTGGCATGATGGCGCTACAAACGATTAAAGAAAGGCCGCCAGACCTAATTTTGCTCGACACTCAGATGCCAGATCTCGACGGTTACAATGTGTGCCGTCGGCTAAAGTCGCAGGAAAAAACAAAGGCTATTCCGATCATTTTTTTGAGCACTCTCAATACCCCAGTCGATAAAGTAAAAGCCTTTTCTGTCGGTGCCGCAGACTATATTTCCAAACCCTTTGATGTTGAAGAAGTTTTGGCGAGGGTCAATAATCAGCTGCAATTGCACTATTTGCGTCGTGAACTAGAAGACAAAAATGAAGTTTTAAAAAAAGCGATGACAGAGGTTGAGCTTGCATGGCTAGAATCTGACAAATTAAAAGATGACTTAGCCAAATCTAATCATGCGCTGCTTGTGGCGAATCAAAAACTTGCTCTACTCGCAATGGTTGATGGTCTCACTCAAGTTGCTAACCGGCGGCGGTTTGATGATTATTTAGAAGAATCATGGCGTCATTGTCGGCAGGAACAACAGCCACTAGCTTTGATTATGGGAGATATTGATTGTTTTAAGGCTTATAACGATCACTATGGCCACCAAATGGGTGATCAATGTTTGCAGCAGATAGCCCAAACGATTAAGGCGAGTCTATTACGACCCATGGATTTAGTTGCTCGGTATGGTGGGGAAGAATTTATGGTGATCTTGCCAAATACCAATATTGAACAAGCTCAGGCGATCGCCCAACGCATTCTCGAAAAAATCCGTAATTTAGGCATTGCCCACGCAACATCTACCGTCAGCCAAACAGTAAGTCTTAGTCTTGGTTTACAGGATGTGATGCCAGCACAATCCTCTTCACCAGAATCACTCATTAAGCATTGTGACCAAGCCTTGTATTTTGCTAAAAAACAGGGGCGCGATCGCCTGAGTCTATATACAGAAATTCCCACGATCCAATCTAATGGATAAGTTTAGATAGAGGGTTTGCGTCTTTTCCATTCCCAAAACCGTATGCACCACAATATCTCCGGAAAAACTCTTAGAATCAATACATTACATATCCTGTTTGTGTGATTGGAGCGAGGTGACTGAGTGAGCTTTTTGGAGATTTTGAATCGGGGTGGCCCGGCGATGTGGCCCCTTGTGGTGCTGTCGATTATGGCCTTGAGTACAATTATTGAAAGGGCATGGTTTTGGTGGAAAGTCGTCCAACAGAGTCAGCGAGTACAAGACAAAATCCTCGATGCAGCTCATTACCAGTGGCAAGCCGTCAGCGAAATTGCCCGCACTTGCAAAAAACACCCCCTTGGTCGTTTTCTCTATGCACCGTTGAAGCATGGCTATTCTGATCCAGAAATTTTTCATCTCGCCCTCGAAGCTGCGGCTGACGAAGAATTATCAGTGATGCGCAAAGGCGAAAAAATGCTTGAGGCAGTGATCGCACTATCGCCGCTATTGGGTTTGCTTGGTACAGTACTGGGTTTGATTAGCTCTTTGGGTTCGATTCAGCTCAGTGATTTGGGTACAGAATCGACGACTGGTGTCACGCTTGGTATTGGTGAATCGCTCATTTCTACTGCTTCTGGACTGATTGTGGCGATCGTGAGCTTGGTTTTTTATCGGTTATTTCAAGCGTTTTCAAGTAATCAAGTACGTTTATTTCGGCAAGCCGGTAGTGAGCTGGAATTGCTTTACCGCCAGAACTTTTTAGATGGATTACCTGCACCGCAAGCGACGGGTGAAGCGACTTTGATCAATCCTGAAAGCCCTGAATCGGCTGAAACAAGCACGGCGATCGCCTATTCTCCAGCACCAGAGAATCCCGATGAAAAATAATCAGTCTGAAACCCCTACATCTAAAGTAAAAACCCTCGGCCTACGACCTTTCCGGTTGTGGCAAGAAGAGCAAGCACCAGATTTGCGCATCGAGATTATTCCGCTCATTGATGTAATTTTCTGCGTTTTAACCTTTTTTATCTTGGCAGCCGTCAATTTGTCGCGGCAACAGGCTATTAATCTTGACTTGCCTTCCGCTGATAGTGGCACGGTGCAAATGCCAAATATGGCGATCGTCAGCCTGACAGATTTTGGTCAAATTTATGTTGAAAAACAACTGATTCAAACCCAAGAGCAATTTTCCCAGATTGTTAGAGATTATCTAGAACGCAATCCCAGCGGTCTCGTAATTTTAAACGCCTCAGAGAAACGCTCTTACCAAGAAGTAATGCAGGTGCTAGATTGGCTCAAAGCAGTTGGTGGCACGCGGGTTGCGCTCGGTACGATGTCTGGCTCCCAGAGAGCAGTCCAAAATATGGATGGCTTTTTTGATGAGACTCAAAATCCCGGCGTAACGCCAATAAATCCGGCGATTCCTAGAGTGCCAGCGTTTGAACCTTCAAATGATTTTCAGTTTGATCCGCTCGAAAGTAATGAAGCGTTGCCGCCGCCTGATGGTTTTGAATTAGAATTGCAGCCTTTAGAAGGGTTTGGTGAACCGCCTAGTCCTGAGCAGATTGAAGAAGCTCCATAGTTTTGACGATTTGCTGATGAATTGTTTCTGGTGAATCAGTCGCGTTGAGTTGCTGCCATTTGCCAGAATATTCGCGAAAAATTTGCTGGTAATTGTCGCGAACCTGCGTCAGTTTTGCTTGCGTTTCATAAATTTCTTGGTGCGATCGCCGATTGACTCTTTCTATGGCAACTTCGACGGGCAGATCGCAATAAAAAACGACGTCAGGATTCGGGAAATCTTGATTGAGGCGATAAATAAATTCGTATTCAGCGACACTATTGGCGTTGTAAGCCAGAGACGAGAAATAGTAGCGTGTGGTAATGACGTGGCAGCCTTCTCCTAACAATTTGAATACGCCATCGATTTCGTTATAAAGATGATCGTGGCGATCGCCTGCAAAAAGATAAGCCATTTGCCGATTAAACTGCGCCGCATTTTCTGTGAAACGCAACCGCTTACGCAATGCTTCCCGCACGAGATTTCCAATAATGCCGCTAGAAGGTTCTGGGCTAAGTACCGAAGGCACATTTTGTTGCTGAAAATATTGGTGCAAAAGTGCTGCTTGGGTCGAGCTACCTGAGCCATCAATTCCTTCAAACACAATAAATCTCGCGTTAGATTTCACGTTCATCTTCACCAACTTTCTACGAATAATCCCGACTGTTCTAGCAGATTATCCCACGTTGTAAAAGTGTGTCGATTTTGAATTAAGTCGCGGCAATAATAAATTAATTTTCCAGAGCTATCGCCGAGTACGGTTGCACCCAAAAGTTTTTGTTGAGAATCTAGCCATAATTTCACTGTCAAATCCAACGGAAACTCTAATTGATCGAGGCGATCCATCACGAAATTCTGTTGCTTAACAATAATTTCTGGCTCAGGTTTATTGCTCTGATAACCAACATGATCAAAAGGAAACGGTTCGAACAATCGATATGGCGTTGTTGCGTAAGGACAAATCTGTTTTTTCTTTTGAGTGATATTGCTAATAATCGTTTCTGCTTCGGCGATCGCCAACTCCGGCAAATTGTAACCCCCCAAAACTGAACCGCAGCCAAAAATGTTACTCCGAGACGTTTGTAAGTAGGGATTCACTTTTAACCACATATTTTGTGGTCTACAAAAATCTTGCGGCAAATTCAGTTGTGTAGTTGCTGCTCGCCGCGATCTGCCGATAACAGTAACATTTTCCTGCGCTAAAACTTCTTGCTGTTCAACTGTCGATAAATTGCGATAAATTTCGACCCCAGCTACTTCTAAAAAAGTTTGTATTCGGTGCGTACAATCTGGAGTTTCAGCCGAAAACAATCGATTATTTAGCACTAATTGAATATTCTTACCAAGTTTTGCCAAGCTATAAGCGAGACTCAGTGATTGCGGCTCTTGACCAGTAATGACAATATTTTCTGCTAATTTATGCCAAGCCTGATTTGCAACTAAATCTACTAATGAAAAGCTGTTTTGTGAAAGTAAATCATCTTGGACTGTACCTGTTGCAATTACAAAATTGTGAGCTTTTAATTGCCGCGTTTTCGTCGCGAAACTAATTTCTGGCAACCATTGAAAATGACCTTTTTCTTGGATCAGATCAACACCTGATTCTGTTAGTTTTGCTAGGATTTCGTAAACATCCAATGGGGCGATCGCCGCCGCAATTAGCGCTTCAATATTTTCTGACTGAGATTGCACCGCATAGAACAAAACCTTCTGTAATGCTCGTTCCTGTAGATCCTGTAACGGCTGATCTGTTTGTTGTACCAGAGCCACCCGCAGATTTTGGGCGATCGCCTTTTTTGCCGTCACCAAACCCGCATGAGTCGCCCCAATTATCACCAGATTATAATCCACAAAAACACCTTGCTGCTCTGCCAAAATCCCGAAGGCATATCATACCCTACTGTTTTGTCTCACAGCCTAAACCGCACAAAAAAATCCCCCACAAATTTGCGAGGGATTCAATCATTCATTTTTCAACAATTGTTCAAATTAAAGCGATCAATCAGCTTCTTCACGAGCCGCAGCCGCTTCATCAGGATGAATACCAAGACGAGTCAAATTAATCCGACCCTTGTTATCCACTTCACGTACCTTGACCACAACTTCATCGCCGACAGCAACTTCATCTTCCACCTTGCCGACACGACCTTCAGCCAACTGGGAAATGTGGATCATCCCTTCCTTACCCGGAAGAATTTCCACAAATGCACCAATTTGAATAATGCGTGTGACCTTACCAAAGAAGACATCGCCTTCCGCCAGCTTGCGCGTCATGTTGAAAATCATCTTCTTCGCATTCTCCGCATTTTCAGACTCAGAAGAAGCGATTGTGACTGTACCATCATCCGCAATATCAACCTTGGCACGGGTCTGCTCAGTAATGCCTTTGATCGTCTTACCGCCAGGGCCGATGATCATGCCGATTAGATCAGGATCGATCTTGATAGTCAACAAGCGAGGTGCAGAAGGAGACAGCTCATTGGGTTCGGAAATAACAGCCGTCATTTTCTCTAGGATATGCAAACGAGCAGGGAGTGCTTTATTAATCGCTTCCGCAATCACTTTCACTGGTAATCCCGTAATTTTCATGTCCATTTGCAACGCAGTAATACCATCGGCAGTACCCGCTACTTTGAAGTCCATATCTCCAAGAAAATCTTCGATGCCTTGAATATCTGTCAAGATGCGAATTTCTTCGCCTTCTTTAATGAGACCCATTGCTGCACCACTGACTGGTTTAGCGATTGGTACACCCGCATCCATCAACGCGAGAGTGGAACCACAGACAGAACCCATGGAAGTAGAACCGTTGGAAGAAAGTACTTCTGAAACCACGCGGATTACGTAAGGAAATTCGGTTTGAGGCGGCAATACAGGAATTAATGCCCGTTCTGCTAGTGCACCGTGACCAATCTCCCGACGACCCGGCGATCGCATAGGGCGAGTTTCACCCACAGAGAAAGGCGGGAAGTTGTAGTGGTGCATATAACGCTTCTCGTCAGAAGGATGCAAATCATCCATCATTTGCGCGTCGCCCGGTGTTCCCAAAGTTGCAATAGAAAGTACTTGGGTTAAACCACGGTTAAACAAGCCACTACCATGAACTGTGCGGGGCAAAATCTCAGTCTTACAAGAAATTGGACGGACTTGATCGAGCTTACGGCCATCCACTCGTACGCCATCTTCAACGATCTGAGCGCGCATTAGCTTTTTGGTGAGAGCTTTGAATGTATTCCCAATCAATTTCGAGTTTTCTTTGACCTTGACGCGCATTTCATCATCTTCAGGCAATGCTTCGATTGCATCAATGATTTCAGTTTGCTTAATTTCATCAAGGGCCTCGTCACGTGTTTTCTTGTCAAAATCGAATTGACTTAGAACATGTTTGATTTTTTCAGAGGTTTTTTCAGCGATAAAAGCTTCAATCGCTTCTTCTTTTGCTGGTGCTTCTGCTGTGACAATCTCGATGCCTAATTCTTTGATTAATTCAAGTTGACTTTCGATAAGTTCTTGAATGGCTTCGTAGGCAAAATCGATCGCCTCGATCATGTCCTGTTCTGGTAGCTGATTTGCACCAGCTTCGACCATAATCACTCCGTTAGGCGTTCCAGCAACAATGAGATCTAGATCTCCGCCCATAATTTCGCGGTAAGTGGGGTTGAGGATGAAATCATCTCCGACTAAACCAACCCGCACGGCAGCCATCGGCCCGTTGAACGGAAGACCTGCTAGCAAGGTTGCGACGGAAGCTCCTGTCACTGCGAGTACATCTGGTGGGACATCTTCATCTAAAGATAAAGTTGTTGCGACAATTTGGATATCATCACGAATCCACTGGGGAAATAGAGGGCGCATCGGACGATCAATTAATCGAGATACCAATGTTGCGCGCTCTGGAGGTCTTCCTTCTCTGCGTAAAAAACCTCCCGGAATACGGCCGGCTGCATATAATCTTTCTTCGTAATCTACGAGAAGGGGTAAGAAATCAATCCCTTGTCTACCCGGTGCAGTCGTCGCGCTGACTAGAACCGCTGTTTCTCCTGATTCGATCAGGATTGAACCACCAGCTTGAGGTGCTAATAAACCTGTTTTTAGTCGAATCTCTCGTCCATCAAATGAGATTGACTTAGTAAACTCTTGCATTATTGCGTCTGTTCCTTTTATTTATAATCACTTTTCTCTTTTCTGTGGCAATCGTAACACTTTAATGCTAGCTGAAACGGCGATCGCCATACTCTGCAATTATCAGCTCAAGCCTCGATTGGGCACAGCTTTTTTATCTACCCCCCTTGCGTAAGGCTAAGTACTTGCCCTATAATGCTCGCTTGTGGCTAAAAAGTAACCAGTTATACGAAGTTGATGGCGATCGCCAACACAGGTTTTCACTGAGAAATATAGTGAAGCAACAAGACCTTAAGCGAAGCCAAACCACTGCATATCTGTATCTCGTTCAACGAACCAGCTTTTTGAGTTAGATCTGTTCTCAATAGAGACATTTCTCTCATCCCAACCCCTACAGTTACATCAAGATACTGAAAGCAACCCTGTTTTTAAGTCCTGAGTAATTCGCCCACAGTGCCTGTAGGAGACTAGCCTTTCAGAGAAATAAAAAACTCTGAATAAACCCAGAGTGGAAGACAAGAACCCCAACTCCATCACGGAGAGGTTCATATTATTTCCGCTCTACTTAACGTTGTTTATTAGTTGATAGAGGTATTTGTTCCGTGTCACTCGGTATCCTCGGCACTAAACTCGGCATGACCCAAGTCTTTGACGCAGAAACTGGAGCAGCTATTCCAGTTACTGTCATTCAAGCTGGGCCTTGTACCGTCACCCAAGTCAAAACCTCTGAAACAGATGGTTATGCCTCCGTCCAAATCGGTTACGGAGCCGTGAAGGAAAAAGCCCTTACCAAACCCGAACTCGGTCACCTTGGTAAAGCCGGTGCAACCCCTCTGCGCCATCTTAAAGAATATCGCTTAGACGATGTCAATTCCTACGAACTAGGACAAGACGTCGGCGCAAGCATATTTGAAGAAGGTCAAGTCGTTGACGTTTCTGGACTCACTATTGGTCGTGGCTTCTCTGGCTATCAGAAGCGCCACAACTTTAAGCGTGGTCCAATGACACACGGTTCTAAGAATCATCGTCAACCTGGTTCGACTGGTGCAGGTACTACCCCCGGTCGTGTTTATCCCGGCAAGAAAATGGCCGGTCGTTACGGCGGGACAACAGTCACCGTACGTAAGCTAGAAGTTGTCCGTATTGACGGAGAGCGTAACCTTTTACTCGTGAAGGGCGCGGTTCCCGGCAAGCCCGGCAATCTTTTAAGTATTGCTCCTAGCAATATTGTTGGTCAGAAATAACTAAGTCCTCTGCTGAACAGAGCTTTAGTTATCTACCAAAATTTTTATTTAAATTCAAAACCCCTTGTTTTGGTATTCAAATAGCTGATAACCGATAATCCGATATTTCATCACTATGGTTAACTGCGCAGTTAAAAATTGGCAAGGAGAAGAGGTTGCTCAGACGAGCCTCGATCTCAAAGTCGCCAAAGAAGAAAATGCTTCCCATATCGTCCACCGCGCACTAGTTCGTCAACTTAACAATGCGCGTCAAGGCACATCCTCCAGCAAAACTCGTGCAGAAGTACGAGGCGGTGGTCGTAAGCCTTGGCGGCAAAAAGGAACTGGTCGCGCTAGAGCCGGCTCTATTCGTTCTCCCCTATGGCGGGGTGGTGGTGTTATTTTTGGCCCTAAGCCAAAAGAATACAACTTAAAGATGAATCGTAAAGAGCGTCGTCTCGCACTTCGTACAGCTTTTCAAAGCCGTAGCGAAGACTTAATCATCGTTGAAAACTTTGCAGAGCAACTCACTGCTCCTAAAACAAAAGAACTTATCGCTGCTATGTCCCGTTGGGGAATTGCAACAAATGAAAAGACGCTTTTGATTATGGATGAGTTGGCAGAAAATATTTATCTTTCTGCTCGTAACGTTGCATCTCTGAAGCTGATTCCAGCTGATGGTCTAAATGTTTTTGACATTTTGAACGCAAAAAAAATTGTCGTTACTGCTGAAGCTCTAGCGAAAATTCAGGAGGTTTACAATGACTAGTAGAGTCGAATCTCGTGATTTAGCGGATCTCATCCTCAAGCCGATTGTTAGTGAAAAAGCGACAATTCTCCTTGAAGATAATAAATATGTGTTTGATGTGGTGCTGAAAGCGACCAAAACAGATATTAGAGCTGCTATCGAAAGTCTTTTCGAAGTTAAAGTTGTTAAGGTCAACACGAGTCGTCCGCCCCGCAAGAAAAAACGCGTGGGTCGTTACATGGGCTTTAAGCCTCAGTACAAGCGGGCAATTGTCACCTTGGCAGAAGGGGATACAATCACTTTGTTCCCAGAAGTATAATCGTCACTTATTGAATAAATCATGGGTATTCGTTCATTTAGACCATATACTCCGGGAACTCGTCAGGCTACTGTCTCCGACTTTTCGGATATTACAAAATCTAAACCAGAAAAATCGCTTACGAAATATAAGCATCGTAAGAAAGGTCGCAATAATCGTGGTGTAATTACTTGTCGCCACCGTGGTGGTGGTCATAAGCGTTTATATCGGATGATTGATTTTCGTCGAGATAAGCGCGACATGATCGCTGATGTCATTGCGATTGAGTACGATCCCAACCGTAATGCAAGAATTGCTCTCGTCCAATATGAGGACGGTGAGAAGCGTTACATCCTCCAGCCTGCGGGTTTAGGTGTTGGAACACAGATCATTGCTGGAGAAAATTCTCCGTTTGAAATCGGCAACGCTTTGCCGCTTCATAGAATTCCTCTGGGTACAGAGATTCACAATATCGAGCTTTACTCTGGCCGCGGCGGACAAATGGTTCGTACGGCAGGGAGTTTTGCTCAACTTGTGGCAAAAGAAGGTGATTACGTCACTATCAAGCTGCCTTCAAAAGAAGTGCGCATGGTTCGGAAAGAGTGCTACGCGACAATCGGTAAGGTTGGTAACGCGGAAGCACGTAACCTCAAACTGGGTAAAGCTGGTAGAACGCGTCATTTAGGCCGTCGTCCTCAAGTTCGCGGTAGTGTAATGAACCCGGTGGATCACCCTCATGGTGGTGGTGAAGGTAAAGCTCCTATTGGTCGTAGTGGCCCTGTCACGCCTTGGGGTAAGCCTGCGCTTGGTAAGAAGACACGTAACAAGAAGAAGA
Source organism: Limnothrix sp. (assembly GCA_049644465.1). Classification (GTDB taxonomy): domain Bacteria; phylum Cyanobacteriota; class Cyanobacteriia; order Cyanobacteriales; family MRBY01; genus MRBY01. The sequence goes on along the minus strand of JBARRZ010000168.1, from coordinate 30,250 downwards.
AAAGTAGTTCTTTGATTGTGCGTCGTCGTCGCTAATCCATTTTTATTCACCATATTTAGTTGGAAAAACTATGGGTCGTTCACTCAAAAAAGGTCCGTTTATTGCGGATAGTCTCTTAAAAAAAATTGACAAGCTTAATGCCAATGGTGATAAGCAAGTCATTAAAACTTGGTCTCGGGCATCCACGATTTTGCCTCAGATGGTAGGTCACACTGTTGCGGTTCATAATGGCCGTCAGCATGTGCCTGTATTTATCTCTGAGCAGATGGTAGGTCACAAGTTGGGGGAATTTGCTCCGACTCGTACCTTTAGGGGTCATGCCAAGAGTGACAAGAAAGCACGTCGCTAAGGGTTAAAGAAAACAATGACTATTGACACTCAAAATGAAGTCAAGGCGATCGCCCGCTATATTCGTATGTCACCCCGCAAAGTAAGACGGGTTCTTGACCAAATACGAGGCCGTAGCTACCGTGAAGCCTTGATTATTCTCGAATTCATGCCCTACCGCTCCTGCGATCCGATTCTCAAAGTCTTACGTTCAGCCGTTGCTAACGCTGAGCATAACGAAGGTCTCGATCCCGCTAGCTTGGTTATCAGTACAGCATTTGCTGACGCTGGCCCTGTGCTAAAGCGTTTTCGCCCCCGTGCCCAAGGTCGTGCCTTTCAAATTCGCAAGCCAACCTGCCACATCACCGTTGCAGTTGCACCTAGCATTGACGAATAGAATAGTAACCCTAAACCTTAGATAGAGAATCGTAGAACACCACAGGAACAAACCATGGGACAAAAAATTCATCCAATTGGTTTTCGTTTGGGGATTACTAAGGAGCATCTCTCCCGCTGGTACGCAGATCCCAAACAATATCCAGAACTTCTTCAAGAAGACTACAAAATTCGCCAGTATATTGAAGCAAACCTCAATAACGCTGGCATTTCCAAAGTTTTGATCGAGCGTAAAGCCGATCAGGTAGACCTTGAAATTCATACTGCCCGGCCCGGCGTGGTCGTCGGTCGTGGTGGCTCCGGTATCGAAGCCCTACGTACCGGTTTACAAAAGACTCTTGGTGACCAACGCCAAATTAGAATCAACGTTGTTGAAGTCGCTCGTGTTGATGCTGATGCCGCCCTGATTGCCGAATACATTGTGCAACAGCTAGAGCGTCGTGTTTCTTTCCGTCGCGTGGTTCGCCAAGCAATTCAGAGAGCACAGCGCGCTGAAGTACAAGGTATCAAAATCCAAGTTAGTGGTCGCTTAAACGGTGCAGAAATTGCCCGGACTGAATGGGTTAGGGAAGGTCGCGTACCTCTTCATACTCTTAGAGCGGACATTGATTATTCTTACAAGACAGCCCAGACTATCTACGGTATTCTCGGTATCAAAGTTTGGATTTTCAAAGGTGAGATTATTCCGGGTCAGGAAGATGCTCCTGCAGCGAATGCGGCACCTCTACCCCGTCGGAAATCTCGGCGTCAGCAGTTTGAAGATCGTAGCGATCAGTAATTGTTTAATAATCTAATTTTTAAACTTTTCTGCACTCACTGTTTATTCCATTAGGAAACAATGTTAAGTCCAAAACGTACAAAATTCCGAAAGCAGCATCGCGGCCGCATGCGCGGAATGGCACAGCGAGGTAATACAGTTCAATTTGGTGATTTTGCACTTCAAGCAATTGAACCGAGTTGGATTACGGCTCGTCAAATTGAAGCCGCGCGTCGTGCGATGACTCGTTATATCAAGCGTGGTGGTAAGATTTGGATCCGAATTTTTCCAGATAAACCTATCACAATGCGTCCAGCTGAAACTCGTATGGGTTCTGGTAAAGGTAATCCTGAGTTTTGGGTTGCTGTTGTCAAACCGGGTCGAGTCATGTTCGAAATGAATGGTGTTAATGAAACTATTGCCCGTGAAGCGATGCGCCTTGCGGCTCAAAAGTTACCTATCAAAACTAAATTCATCACTCGTAATGTGGAGTATATGTAAATCATGTCTTTACCCAAGATTGAAGATGCTCGTAAGCTCAATGACCAAGAGTTATCTGATGAAATTATTGCGATAAAAAAGCAATTGTTTGAACTACGTCTTCAGCAGGCGACTGGTCGTCTAGAGAAGACTCATGAGTTTAAGCATTCACGTCACCGTTTAGCTCAGTTGATGACGATTGAGCGTCAGCGACAACTCCAAGCTCAGTAAAAGTAGGAAAATACCTCGTATGGCTGCAAAAGAAAGAGTTGGATTGGTTGTCAGCGACAAGATGGATAAAACTGTTGTTGTTGCTGTAGAAAACCGCTCCCCTCATCCTAAATACAAAAAAATCGTGGTTAAAACCAACCGTTTTAAAGCTCACGATGAGGAAAATAAATGTCAAGTTGGCGATCGCGTTCGTATTCGTGAAACCCCTCCAACTAGCAAAACAAAGCGTTGGGCTATCGCTGAAATCCTCGACAAATAGCTTTTAACCTTTTCTTGTTTACCCTTACTACAAAGCCGTGATCCAACAACAAACCTATCTAAATGTTGCCGATAACAGCGGTGCTCGTAAGCTAATGTGCTTACGGGTTCTGAGTACAGGGAATTGTCGCTATGGTGGCATCGGCGATCAAATTGTCGCCGTTGTGAAAGAGGCAATCCCCAATATGGGTGTCAAAAAGTCTGATATCGTCCGTGCTGTTATCGTGCGTACTCGCCAACCTTTACGTCGTGTAAGTGGTATGAGTATTCGCTTCGATGACAATGCAGCTGTGATTATCAATGCTGAAGGCAACCCAAAAGGCACTCGTGTTTTTGGCCCCGTCGCTCGCGAGTTGCGGGAAAGAAACTTCACTAAAATTGTTTCCCTCGCACCGGAGGTTCTCTAATGGCAGGACGTAAAAGTTCCACCCCTGTACGCTATAGCATGCACGTCAAAAAGGGAGATACGGTTCAAGTCATTTCTGGACGTGATAAAGGCAAAGTTGGGGAAGTGTTAAAGACAATTCCCAAAACTAGCAAAATCATCGTCAAGGATGTCAATATCCGTACGAAGCATGTAAAACCTCAGCAAGAGGGTGAATCTGGTCAGATTCAAACTTTTGAAGGGGCTATTCATAGCTCTAATGTGATGCACTATTCCGAAAAGCAAAAGCTTGCTAGCCGGATTGGTTATCAGTTAACTGATGATGGTCGTAAAGTGCGTGTTTTGAAAAAAACTGGCGAAGTGATTGATTAGTTTCAATATCTGCCTCACAGTACGATCAAACTATCTATTTAAATGTAGTTTCCCCTGACCAAGCCCAGGGAGGTTAAGCGAATTATCTATGCCTCAAAGACTAAAAACCCTCTATCAAAAAGAAATTGTTCCCAAGCTAATGGAACAGTTTAGTTATAAGAATATCCACGAAGTTCCCAAGGTCATTAAGATTTCGGTAAACCGTGGTCTTGGAGAAGCTGCAACTAATGCGAAGGCGATGGAGTCTTCTCGGGTTGAACTCTCGACGATTACTGGTCAGCGTCCTGTAATCACTCGTGCGAAAAAGGCGATCGCCGGATTTAAAATTCGCCAAGGCATGCCTGTCGGTGTCATGGTTACCCTGCGTTCCGAAAAAATGTACGCATTTTTAGATCGTCTCATCAGTTTGGCATTACCCCGTATTCGTGACTTTCGCGGTATCAGCCCGAAGAGTTTCGATGGACGCGGCAACTACAGCCTAGGAATTCGTGAACAACTGATTTTCCCTGAAATTGACTACGATTCCATTGATCAAATTCGAGGAATGGATATTTCCATCATCACCACCGCCAAGACCGATGAAGAAGGTCGAGCGTTGTTGAAAGCGATGGGTATGCCCTTCCGCGAAAGCTAAATCTTAGGAGAGATTAAAGGTAATAATGGCGGCGAACGATACCATTTCCGATATGCTGACACGCATCCGTAATGCGTGCATGGTACAGCATGATAAAACAAAAGTCCCCGTGACTCGTATGACCCGCAATATCGCTGACGTTTTGAAAGACGAAGGTTTTATTGAAAGCTATACCGAAGCAGGCGAAGGCATTGATAAGCATCTGGTTATTTCCTTGAAATACAAAGGACGTAATCGTATGCCAATCATCCAGAAACTACAACGAGTGAGTAAGCCCGGTCTTCGGGTTTACAGTAACCACAAAGATTTGCCAAGAGTTTTAGGAGGAATCGGGATTGCAATTATCTCTACTTCCCACGGCGTAATGACAGATCGCCAAGCTCGAAAACAAGGAATCGGTGGTGAAATTCTCTGTTACGTCTGGTAATCGTAGCTGAAGTTGATATCAGGAGAAAAATAAATGTCTCGTATTGGTAAAAAACCAGTTCCTATTCCCGATAAGGTGACTATCACCCTTGATGGTTTACATATCTCTGTAAAAGGTCCAAAGGGAACATTGGAAAGAACTTTGCCCGGGAAAATTTCGGTAGCGCAAGAGGACAATACTATTATTGTTACTCCCGTTGACTCTTCTCGACCTGCTCGCGAGCGTCATGGTCTATGCCGTACTCTAATTGCCAATATGGTAGAAGGAGTATCTAATGGTTATTCCAAAAGTTTGGAAATCATCGGCGTAGGTTATCGTGCTCAGGTAAAAGGCAACGTGCTAACTCTCAACGTTGGTTACAGTCAACCTGTAGAGATGGAAATGCCTGAAGGCGTGACTGCTGCAATGGGCGAAAAAAATACTCAAGTCATCATCTCTGGTACGGATAAGGAAATCGTCGGCAATACCGCAGCTAAAGTGCGTGCTGTCCGTCCTCCTGAGCCTTATAAAGGTAAAGGTATTCGTTATCAAGGTGAACATGTTAGACGTAAAGCTGGTAAGGCAGGTAAGAAGTAGTAGAGATGAAATCAACTCGTAAACAACTCACCCAACGTCGCCACTTCCGGATTCGCCGTCGAGTCGAAGGTACTGGCGATCGCCCCCGTCTAGCAGTATTCCGCTCCCATAAGCATATCTATGCCCAAGTCATTGATGACGAAAAGCAGCATACCCTAGTCGCTGCTTCCACACTTGACAAAGACTTCAAAAGTGAAGCTTCCGCAAGTGGCAATATTGAAGCATCAACTGCCGTAGGTAGCCTGATTGCGAAACGTGCTATTGCCCAAGGCATCAGCAAAGTCGTATTTGACCGCGGCGGCAACCTCTATCACGGGCGCGTCAAAGCATTAGCTGAAGCCGCTAGAGAAGCAGGTTTGGACTTTTAGGGTATTGATGACATCATATTAGGAAAAACATTATGGCAAAGCGTCGTAAATCATCAAAAAGCAAAGAAAAAGATACGAATTGGCAAGAACGAGTGATCCAAATTCGTCGAGTCAGCAAAGTTGTCAAGGGTGGTAAGAAACTAAGTTTTCGCGCCATCGTTGTAATTGGCAATGAGACCGGTAAGGTCGGCGTTGGCGTTGGCAAAGCAGGAGACGTAATTGGCGCAGTTCGTAAAGGAGTTGCAGACGCTAAGAAGCAAGTCGTTGATGTTCCCTTAACAAAAACTAATACCGTTACTCACCGCGTTAAAGGTGTTGCAGGTGGCGCAAAAATTATGATGCGTCCAGCAGCTCCCGGTACTGGCGTAATCGCAGGTGGTGCAGTACGAACAGTACTCGAACTCGCTGGCGTTAAAAACATCTTGGCAAAACAACTCGGTTCGAAGAGTCCTCTCAACAATGCCCGGGCTACTATCGATGCCCTTGGTAACTTGCGCAGTTTCTCTGCCGTTGCCCAAGAACGTGGTGTTACAATTGAGCGGATTTATGCTTAAACCTAGTGTTGAAAACAGCATCTAGTAAAAAGTTTTAACACCAAAGAAACAACCATGAAATTATCAGAGATCGGGCCAAAGAAAGGCTCAAAAAGACGTCGTCGTCGCGTTGGCCGGGGGATTTCCGCTGGTCAGGGTGCTAGTTGCGGCTTCGGAATGAGAGGTCAAAAATCTCGTTCTGGTACTGGTACAAAAGCTGGATTTGAAGGTGGCCAAATGCCTTTATATCGCCGCTTGCCAAAGCTAAAGCACTTCACGATCATCAATCCTAAGCACTTTACTGTTATCAACATCTCTAAACTGGCAGATCTTGATTCAGGCACTGAAGTAACAATCGAAAGCTTAATGGAAAAAGGTATTGTCACTAGTAATGATGGCCCCTTGAAAATTTTGGGCGATGGAGAAATCAGTGTTGCGCTAACCGTTAAAGCTGCTGGCTTTACTGCTAGCGCAAAAGAAAAAATTGAAGCTGCAGGTGGGACTTGTGAAGTGGTTGGCCTTTCAAAGGAGTAGACCGAGAAGCTGAGTTAAACTGTGTGGTAGTTAACTTCACTTTTGTTGCTCTTTCCATTGGCGTAATTTCCACAAGAGAATCTTAAATTATGGTCGTTAGTCGCGAAAAAACACCCACTGCACAAGAAACTTTCATGCAGATGGCCCAAGCTGCGGGACTAAGAGGAAGACTCTTAGTTACTCTTGGCTTGCTAATACTTGTCCGTCTCGGAGTTTTTATTCCAATTCCGGGAATTGATAGAGCTGCTTTAAGCCAAGGCATCCAGAATTCTCCTTTTTTAGGTTTTCTAGATGTTTTTGCCGGCGGTGGTCTTTCTGCTGTTGGTATTTTTGCGTTAGGTATTTTGCCTTACATCAATGCTTCAATCATTATGCAACTCATGACGGCAGCGATTCCTGCTCTTGAAGAGATGCAAAAAAATGATGGCGAAGCAGGACGGCGCAAAATATCTCAAATTATCCGTTACGTCACGGTTGGTTGGGCAGCCCTACAGAGTTTTGGTATAACTTTGCAGATCCTCCGCCCTTATGCGGTGGATCCAAGTTTCACCTTCGTCTTAGAAACAACACTTACCCTCACTGCTGGTTCAGTATTTGTGATGTGGATATCTGAGCTTATAACGGAAAAAGGCTTAGGCAACGGTGCTTCTCTATTGATCTTTGTCAATATCGTGGCGGTCTTACCTAGAACATTGGGAAACACTATTGAGTTTGCCCAAGCTGGTGGTCGTGGAGTAATTGCGAAAGTTATTCTTCTGTTATTAGTCTTTTTGGTGATGATTGTCGGTATTGTCTTTGTTCAAGAAGGCACTCGCCGAATCCCTATCGTTTCTGCGAGACGCCAAGTGGGTAGAAAGCTTTATCGTGAAAGAACTAGCTATTTGCCTTTGAGACTTAATCAAGGTGGAGTAATGCCCATCATTTTTGCGTCTGCTGTACTAGTGCTTCCTTCTTCTCTAGTCGGATTCGCGTCTGGCGAAGGTACTTTTAGCGATATTCTGCTGAGCGTAACTAACTTCCTTCAACCCGGAAAAATTCCCTACGTTATTGTTTATTTAACATTGATTCTCTTCTTTAGTTATTTTTATGCATCTCTTATCGTCAATCCGGTAGATATGTCTCAAAATTTGAAAAAGATGGGTTCTAGTATTCCGGGTATTCGTCCTGGTCGGGCAACGAGTGAGTACTTGGAAAAAGTTATCAATCGATTGACTTTATTGGGTGCTATTTTTCTTGGCTTAGTGGCGACGGTTCCTACTTTTGTTGAAGGTGCGACTGGTGTTACTACTCTGCAAGGTTTTGGTGCAACATCCCTGCTTATTTTGGTAGGTGTTGCAATTGACACAGCCAAGCAAATTCAAACTTACGTGATTTCTCAACGCTATGAAGGCATGGTGAAGCAGTAATTTTGCTTTTGTTATTTGGGGCAAACTAGATTTAACTTTTTTAGTTCCAGCCCTTTTTTATTAAAAAATTGAGATGTATTTGTAGTCATGGCACAGGGCATTCGGTTAATTTTTCTAGGACCCCCCGGAGCTGGGAAAGGTACACAAGCGCAATTTTTAGCTCAGAGCCATAATATTCCTCACATTTCCACTGGTGAAATTTTGAGGCAGGCTATCAACGACCAAACCAGTCTTGGTGTGAAAGCCAAAGGGTTTGTTGATCGGGGTGAGCTAGTGCCTGACAATCTAATTCTCGATTTGATTAGAGAGCGCCTACAGAAAGAAGATGCTTTAAAAGGCTGGATTCTAGATGGATTTCCTCGCAATGTTAGTCAGGCTGAATTTCTGGCTTCATTACTGGAGGAGCTAAACCAGAATTGCGACTTTGCAATCAATCTCGAAGTCTCTGACGATATCTTGATTGAGCGTTTGTTGGGACGTGGCCGCAGAGATGACAACGCCACGACTATCGCTCGGCGTTTGGAAGTCTATCGTGAGCAAACTGCTCCGGTAATTGATTTTTATGAAAATCATGCTGCTCTAAAATCTATTAATGGCGATCGCCCAATGGCAGAAGTAACAGAGGCTTTGAAAGCTTGTATTTCTATTTGATAAAAGCCTCTCAATGTATTGAATTAACTAAGGAGATCTGATTGTTTTGTCTAAACAAGATCTGATTGAAATGGAAGGGACAGTTACTGAATCTCTTCCCAACGCTATGTTTCGGGTTGATCTCGATAATGGTTTCAACGTTCTAGCCCATATTTCTGGCAAGATTCGTCGCAACTACATCAAGATCTTGCCAGGCGATCGCGTCAAAGTGGAGCTTACTCCGTATGACCTAACCAAAGGTCGAATTACATATCGACTAAGGAAAAAATAGTAAACAAAGCAAGTAAATATAGTCATATCTACGATAAATTGATATGATTAAGAGCTTGTGGTGTTTTATATTAATAGCTATTGAAAAAATAGTTGACTACATTATAAAAACTGCGTAGACATAACGTAAAAAACTATGAAAGTCCGAGCCTCCGTCAAAAAAATGTGTGATAAGTGCCGCGTAATTCGTCGCCGTGGCCGTGTCATGGTGATTTGCCCAAATCCGAAGCATAAGCAACGCCAAGGTTAGACGCAAGTTCTCGGAAACACATGTATTTTTATTAGTTGATTTAGGGAGAAAAAACCGTGGCACGAATTGCTGGTGTTGATCTGCCCCGCGACAAACGTATTGAAGTTGCTTTGACCTATGTTTATGGCATCGGTTTGTCTAGGGCCCAGAAAATTATTGCAGGTACAGATGTAGATCCTGATACAAGAGTACGAGATTTGTCCGACGAAGACGCATTGAAACTGCGTTCATTTGTTACTGATAACTTTCAAGTTGAAGGTGACTTACGTCGTTTAGAGTCTATGAATATCAAGCGCTTAGCTGATATTGGGACTTACCGAGGTCGTCGTCATCGCCAAGGCTTGCCTGTACGCGGGCAGAGAACTCGTACGAATGCTCGTACTAGACGTGGTCGTCGAGTCACTGTCGCAGGAAAGAAAAAAGCTCCTCGTTAAGGGATAGCTGAATTTTCTATTACTTCATATTATTCATTTAGTTGCTAAAGATTAGACATTATGGCACGACAAAAAAAGAGTGGCGCCAGAAAAGTTAAAAAAAATATTCCTAATGGAGTCGCTCATATTCAATCTACTTTTAACAACACCATCGTAACGATTAGTGATGTAAAAGGTGACGCAGTATCTTGGTCTTCTGCAGGTGCTAGTGGCTTTAAAGGCGCAAAGAAAGGGACTCCTTTTGCTGCTCAAACAGCCGCTGATAATGCAGCTCGCCGTGCAATGGATCAAGGAATGCGCCAAATCGAAGTTATGGTAAGTGGCCCCGGTGCTGGTCGGGAAACAGCAATTCGTGCTTTACAAGCTGCAGGCTTGGAGATCACTTTGATTCGTGATGTCACCCCAATTCCTCACAATGGTTGCCGTCCACCTAAGCGCAGACGAGTTTAAAGTATTAACGCCATTATTTTGGTGAAAATCTAAAAACCCTAGGGTTACAAATTTATCCTATAGGTTGGATTGCTAAGTAAGGGAGATCAAAAAAAGAGTGGCACAGTTCCAAATTGAGTGCGTAGAAAACAAAACGCACAAAAATCAGAGTCAATATAGTAAGTTCGTTTTCGAGCCTCTAGATCGAGGTCAAGGTACAACTTTAGGGAACTCCTTAAGACGTATTTTGTTATCTAATCTCGAAGGTGCTGCGGTGACAGCGCTCCGAATTGGCGGCGTGAATCATGAGTTCGCAACCGTTCCCGGTGTTCGTGAAGATGCTCTTGAGATCATCCTCAATATGAAGGAAATTGTGCTCAAGAGTTTTACCCAGCAACCTCAAATCGGTCGCTTAGTTGCTTCAGGGCCAGGTCAAGTAACAGCGGCTCAATTTGATCTTCCTTCAGAAGTTGAGGCTGTAGATCCAAACCAATACATCGCGACGCTTGCCGACGGTGCGAAATTGGAAATGGAATTTCGAATTGAAAAAGGCAAAAGCTATAGAGCTGTTCAACGTGGAAAAGATGAAGCTGGCGCTTTAGACTTTTTGCAAATTGACGCTGTTTTCATGCCGGTTACTAAGGTTCGTTACAACGTTGAGAACATTTATGCTGAAGGAGAGGCTGTTAAAGACCGCCTGACTTTAGAAATTTGGACGAATGGCAGTATCAAACCGGAAGAGGCTTTGTCTCAAGCTGCTTCTATCGCTGTCGAATTATTCAACCCTCTCAAAGATCTTACGTTAGAAGCAATTCAAGACGATTATCAAGAGGATGAAGATCCAACGAGTCAAATTCCTATTGAGGAATTACAGTTGTCAGTCCGCGCATATAACTGTTTGAAGCGCGCACAAATTAATTCTGTTGCTGATCTTCTTGACTATAGTCAAGAAGATTTACTTGAAATCAAAAACTTTGGTCAAAAGTCGGCGGAAGAAGTGATTGAAGCGCTCAAAACTCGCTTAGGTATTACATTACCTGAGGAAAAAGCGGCTAAATAATTTCTTGTTTTTATTTATTTTGAGGAGGAATAGACAATGCGTCACGGTCGTCGCGTCCCCGAATTGGGAAAACCTGCTGATCAAAGAAAAGCTCTGCTTAGGGCTTTGACTACTCAGCTAATTCGTCATGGTCAAGTTAAAACTACAAAAGCGCGTGCTAAAGCTGTGCGTTCTGAAGTGGATCACATGATTACTTTGGCTAAAGATGGATCTTTGGCTGCTCGTCGTCGAGCATTAGGCTATGTTTACGACAAGCAGCTTGTACATGCTCTGTTTGCTCAGGCAAAAGAACGCTACGGCGATCGCCAAGGTGGTTACAGTCGCGTAGTACGAACTGTTCGCCGTCGTGGTGATAATGCAGAAATGGCAATTATTGAGTTGGTCTAGGCCAATTACATGGTCTTAATTTGTTTAGATGAATCCTTTACCGGAAAGTTCAAGCGATTCTAAAGTACGCATCGCCTTAGTAGTTCAGTACCTTGGTACAAACTTTTACGGTTGGCAAAAACAGAGATCTGGCAGAACAGTTCAACAGACAATTGAGACAACTATATCGGATGTTGTTGGGGAACCAATTTCCATCCACGGTGCTGGAAGAACTGACAGTGGTGTCCATGCCGCAGGGCAGTTTGCTCATTTTGACTGTGATACTCCCATTCCGGGAAACAAATGGTCAAAAATTTTGAATGATCGGCTTCCAGACGACATTAATGTCCGAGCATCTAGCGAAGTACCCAGCGATTGGCACGCGCAATTTTCTGCCCTCTGGCGTCGCTATCGTTACACCATCTATACCCATCCCACACCAAATTTGTTTGTCAAACCTTCAGTTTGGCACTATTATCAGGCTCCTCTAGACGAAACCCTGATTCAATCCGCTTTGACGCCTCTGTTAGGTCGGCATCATTTTTCAGCGTTTCACCGTTCTGGCTCCAATCGTTCCCACTCTTGGGTCGAAGTACAAGCCGCAGAATGTTCCCGTAGAGGTTCCTTTATTTATATAGAAATTCAGGCTAATGGCTTTTTATATGGCATGGTTCGCCTTTTAGTCGGCATGTTAATAGAAGTCGGGCAAGAAAAGCTCTCAGTTGAACAATTTCACGACATTTGGATCAACGAACAGCGAGCACTTGTAAAGTACTCTGCCCCAGCCAAAGGACTATGTCTTTTACGGGTTGGTTATCCTAAATCTATATTTCCGCCCTACATTTGGTTTGACACCCAGCCAACATTTTTATTAACCCATTAGTAGAATTACGAGTGCTCTTATAAGCAAAAATCCTATGATTAAAACTCCTTTACCGAAACAAGATCCCTTAAATCAAAAATGGTATGTTGTCGATGCGGCTGATCAGCGTTTAGGACGCTTGGCGACTGAAGTTGCCAAAGTTCTAAGAGGTAAAAATAAGCCTGAATTTACGCCTTTCATGGATACGGGCGATTTTGTCGTTATTATCAACGCAGAAAAAATTGTTGTAACTGGCCGAAAGCCTGAGCAAAAGCTGTATCGTCGCCACTCAGGTCGTCCCGGTGGTATGAAAGTTGAAACTTTCAATCAGCTACAAGAGCGTATTCCTGAGCGTATTGTTGAGAAGGCAATTAAAGGTATGTTGCCGAAGAATTCTTTGGGTCGTAATCTATTTACGAAGCTCAAGGTTTATTCTGGTGCAGAACATCCCCATGCGGCCCAACAGCCTGAGACACTTACTATCAATACTATTCCCGGAGGAGATAAATAATGCCTGAAACTCAAGATCGTGTTGTCTATTGGGGTACTGGTCGTCGCAAAGCTTCGATCGCCCGTGTTCGTTTAGTTCCGGGTACAGGTAATGTTGTTGTCAATCACCGTTCTGGTGAAGACTACTTCAACCGTATCCCCGGTTATCTCGCTGTTTTGAAATTACCTCTCGAGACATTGGGTCTTGAAGGTGAGTATGACATTCTTGTTAATGCTCATGGTGGTGGTTTGACTGGACAGGCTGATGCAGTGAAGCTGGGTGTCGCTCGTGCTTTGTGTCAACTTGACCCGGACAATCGTCAGCCTTTAAAAACTGAGGGCTATTTGACTCGTGACCCTCGTTGTAAGGAACGGAAGAAATACGGTTTGCACAAAGCTCGTAAAGCACCTCAGTTCTCTAAGCGTTAATATTTTTTTGTTTCGCTTAATTTGTTCGATTTAGTCTCAATATTTATAAGTACTATGCCTAAAGCTGATATTCACCCGAAGTGGTATCCTGACGCCAAAGTCATCTGTAATGGTGAGGTTGTAATGACGATTGGTTCTACACAACCAGAAATCAACGTTGAAATTTGGTCTGGAAATCACCCTTTTTATACTGGAACTCAAAAGATCATTGATACTGAGGGTCGAGTTGATCGATTTTTACGTAAGTATGGCATGATCAGCCCAACGGCTACAGACGAAGAATAGTCTGTTTCTTGAGCTTTTTTCTAACCCGGCAGCCTTCTGCTGGGTTCATTTGTTTTTTTGGGGCTTATTTCTCTCGGTTGAAATATTTGAATTATGGCTGAAGCATATTTATTAGATAAATTGAAGTCGGTGCAAGATACGTTTCAAGAAATGACGCGCCGGTTGGCAGATCCTGATATTGCAACTAATCCTGATGAGCTACAGCGGATTGCGAAAATTCGTGCTTCTTTAGAAGAGACAGTCCTAACTTATGAGAAATGGCAGGAAACTCAAGAAGAATTGTCGGGTGCGAGGGAAATTGTCAAGGAATCGGCTAGTGATCCTGAGATGAAGGAGATGGCAGCGGCTGAAGTGGCTGAGCTGGAAGAGAGTATTGATGAGCTGGAAGACCGCCTAAAGGTTTTGTTGTTGCCGAAGGATCCTAATGATGACAAAAATATTATGTTGGAAATTCGGGCTGGTACTGGTGGTGATGAGGCGAGTATTTGGGCTGGTGATTTATTGCGGATGTATTCGCGCTACTCGGAGTCGCAAAGTTGGCGTATCAAGCTGTTGAGTGAATCGGCGGCTGATATGGGTGGTGTGAAGGCTGTAATTTTAGAGGTTCAGGGCGATCGCGTTTACAGCAAATTAAAATATGAGGCTGGGGTTCACCGAGTTCAACGGGTTCCGGTAACGGAGGGCGGAGGACGTGTTCATACTTCGACGGCGACGGTTGCAATTATGCCGGAAGTGGATGATGTCGAGGTTGAAATTGACGCAAAAGATATTGACATGACGACGGCGCGTTCTGGTGGAGCAGGTGGTCAGAACGTGAACAAGGTGGAAACGGCTGTAGATTTACTGCACAAACCAACTGGTATTCGTGTTTTTTGTACTGAAGAGCGATCGCAGCTACAGAACCGTGAACGAGCGATGCAGATTTTACGAGCCAAGCTTTACGAAATGGAATTGCGCAAGCAACAAGAAGAAGTAAGTTCGATGCGGAAATCTCAGGTGGGTACAGGGTCACGCTCTGAAAAAATCCGCACTTATAATTACAAAGATAATCGAGTGACTGATCACCGTTTAGGCCAGAATTTTGTGCTCTCAACTGCGCTTGAGGGAGAAGTGGAAGGCATGATACAGGCTTGTATCACTCAAGATCAGCAAGCACAATTGGAACAGCTCGCGACAGATGATTCGGCAACGGATGGTTTGGCGACGGCTTAACTCTTATTTTTTGTCGGTTGGATTTCGCTGCTAACTTCGTAAAAATCGGTTTCAGGTGGAGTTGCGAATAAAGGCGTCATCTCTGCCAAGATTTTTTGACTCATTTTGGTTTGGTTGTTGTCCATATCGTCGATGTTGTCCCACAGAATCATCGCGATACCTTTGTCTGTACCTGTTTTTTGGAGTAAGAATGCGCCTTTAAATCCTTCGGAATAGCTAGAGACTGCTTTTTCGTAAAGGGCTTGAGCTTGGGAGAAGTGACCGGGTTTAAATTCACCGATCGCCACGTAGGCAATTTTGTGTTTGAGACAGTTATTGAATTCTTGCATCGTAAAAAATAGATTGATAATTTTGCTGGCGTTGTTTTGGCTTGTATGCAGCCGTTCTGCCTATATTTTCAATCTAGAGCGAAAAGCCCTCGCAATAGATTTTTGCGAACTTTCTTAATTAGAGTTAAGAGTTCATAATATTTTCGATAGCTTTAGCGTCGCTTGATAGTGTTTTGCTGAGATTTTTTGAGCCATTGGCGGTGATTAAAATATCGTCTTCGATGCGAATACCTCGGACATCGGTAAAATCAGCGAGTCTATCCCAATTAACCCACTGCTGATATTTGTCTTGTTTTTTAGCGCTGTTTAGTAAGCTTGGTATCTGATAAAAACCGGGTTCGATAGTAACGATCATGTTGGTTTTTAAGGGACGGTTCAGCCGCAAAAAGCATTCTCCGAAGCGATCGCCTCGACTTCTTCCCTTGGCATAGCCTGCGAGATCACCGAAGTCTTCCATGTCGTGTACGTCTAAGCCGAGCAAATGGCCAATGCCGTGGGGAAAGAATAAAGCATGAACATCTTGAGCTAGTAAATCGTCAACTTGGCCTTTGAAAATGCCGAGGTTAAGAAGTCCTTCTGTCAATGTTTTGGCGGCTAGCCAGTGAATCTCGCTGTATTCAACGCCGGGTTTGAGGGCGGCGATCGCCTGATCATGGGCAGCAAGCACAATGTCGTACAAATCCCGCTGAGTTGAAGAAAATTTGCCACTAATCGGATAGGTTCGCGTGATGTCAGAGGCCCAGCCATCAGTTGTTTCTGCACCCGCATCGACGAGCAATAAGTCTCCTTGATTTAGAGGACGAAATGAATGTTCGTTATGAAGAATTTCGCCATGGGTGGTGACAATGCTGTTGTAAGCGAAAGTCATTTGTCCCGCCAAAATTTTTCCTTCGATCGCGCCCCGCACTTCTGCTTCGGTTTTGGCTCGTACCGCCGTTTGCATTCCTTTGATATGCGCCTGTACAGAAAGGTCAATGGCTGACTGGATCTGGGCGATCGCCGCTGAATCGTGAGTTAGACGACAATTGACAATCGCTTTAGCTAGTTGCTGATCACACCCAGCCAGTTGATTCGGTGCGGATAATTCCCGACCTAATATTTCAGATTGCGCCAAACGTTGAAAGGGATCAACAAGGGGAATAGTTGCCGTCCCCATTGCATATTTTTTCAACTCTGATTTCGGCAAAATCCGATCCACTTGTAAGGATGCTCGTAACTCTTCTCTCGGCGTAAATTCTCCATGCCACAACGCATCATCGGCCGTGGGGAAATCTATAAATAAAATCTGGCGATCGCCCTCCAAAAACAGCATAGCCCCCGCCAACGGCAAACCCGCAAAATATAAAAAATGACTACTTGCCCGAAAAAGGTATTGATTGGCCCGGAAATTACGACTCAGGCGATCGCCTGAAAACAACAAGATAGCCGTATCCAATTGTTTTATTAACCGATGCCGTCTTGCCAAAATTTGTAAATTCACTATCTCTATTCCAAAAGCAAAAACTTTAAAATTAACCCATTATTAATCCTTCATCAAAGCCTCGTTAATAATGCTCTGTTTTACTTAAAATGCATTAAATTTAAGTAAATTATTTGTCAAAGCTTACGGGAGACCTTGAGTCCAACACTCTCATCCTGTAAAACCATACATTGTCAAAACGCTATGAGATAGTTGCCTATTGCGAATAGATTGCATTAAGTCTAACGGTATATTATGCTACTTTTGCTTACGTATCAAATAACTCAGGTGTGAGGCTTGATTTAATTATGTCTAAAAAAATGAGAAAACTTCTCAGCGGTACATCCATTGCTTTGGGTGCAACTGTCGCTCTAACTAATCCGGCGATCGCCGAAGACAACACAGTTGTTCTCGATCAAATTAACGAGTACAACGATACAAATTCCCTTTCCCAAGTAAATAGCGTCTTCCAACTCCGTGACGTAGCCCCCTCCGACTGGGCATTTGACGCACTCCGTAACCTCGTTGAAAAATACAACTGTATCGTTGGTTATCCCGACGGCACATTCCGTGGCAACCGCCCCCTCAGCCGTTACGAATTTGCCGCAGGCCTAAACGCTTGTATGCAACAAATCGAGCGTCTGATCGTTAGTGGCGGTTCTGACTTAGATGCAGCAGACATCACTCGTCTTCGTAGCTTAGTCCAAGAATTTGAAGTAGAACTCGCAACCCTTGGTGCTCGTGTAGACGACATCGAAGGCCGCGTTGAATTTCTTGAAGACAACCAATTTTCCACAACAACCAAGCTAGGCGGTGAAGTTATCTTTGCCCTAGCAAATGCTTTCGGTGATGATCTCGCTGACGAAGATCCAACCACCACTGACAATCTTGATTCTCAAGTAACTCTCAGCAATCGCGTTCGTTTAAACTTTGACACAAGCTTCCGCGAAGACGGTAAAGACCGATTGCGGACACGTTTAGAAGCAGGAAGCTTTGATGGCATTCTTCAGAGTGACATTACTGGAACTGATATGACCCGCTTAGGTCATGACGCTGATGGCAGTAACGACATTACAATTGCAGACCTCTATTACCGTTTCCCATTAGGTCAAAAAGTTCGTGCCTACGTCGGTACTGTCGGTTTAGATATTGACGACATTTTCGAAATCAATAACCCCTACTTTGAAAGCAGCGGTGACGGTGCTCTGTCCCGCTTTTCCCGCCGTAATCCAACAACCCTTCGCGGTTCTGAAGGTGCTGGCGTTGGTTTTAACTACAAATTGAGCGACAAATTCACCTTCTCTGCTCTTTACTTAGCCGATGGCGGAGACGCCGCTGACCCTGCCGTGAAAAATGGTGTATTTGACGGTAGCCACAGTGCAGGTGCCCAGTTGGCATTCGCGCCTACCGAAAATATTGGTATCTCCTTCTCCTATCTCAATATGTACCAAAATAATATTGCTGGTGATAACAACATTAATCTTTCCGGTAGCACAAGTAGCAGTTTCGCTAAGCGTCCTTTTGAAAATAATCCCACCAGTTCTAACAACTTCGGTATTGAAGCAACATGGAAGGCCGCTTCTCGCTTAAACTTCGCAGGTTGGGTGGGTTACACAGATGCCAATAATGCATTGAACAATGACAGCGCAGAGATCTGGAACTGGGCAGTCAATGCAGCTTTACTTGATGTTGGCGGTAGCGGCAACGTCCTCGGCCTACTCTTTGGCCAGCCTCCCAAAGTAACTAGCAACGATGTCAGTGGTAGAGAAGATCCTGATACTTCCTATCTCGCTGAAGTTCAGTATCGCTATAAACTCAACAACAACATTACAATCACACCTGGCGTCTATGCCGTCTTCAACCCTGATCATAATGATGACAACGACACTATCTGGGTTGGCGCAGTTCGTACTACCTTTAAGTTTTAAAGTTTGTTCTTTAGTTAGAAACTAGATTTATTTGTGTACTGTGAAGGTGAGTCTGTCCGGCTCACCTTTTCATTTTTGACGAGCCAAAACAACGAGACCTTTCTTTGACATTGAGGATCGTTGTACATATACTGATAGACTGTGAGTTTTTTTGACAAACCATGAACGCTGAAGCAATTATCCGCTCCATCGAATCAGAGCACCTCAAGGATGATCTACCGACCATCCATGTTGGTGATACTGTTCGAATCGGAGTCAAAATCAAAGAAGGCAGCAAAGAGCGGGTTCAGCCTTATGAAGGCACCGTGATTGCTATGCGTAATGGTGGTATTAACGAAACCATCACTGTGCGTAAAATTTTCCAAGGTGTGGGCGTAGAACGGGTCTTCCTGTTACATTCTCCCCTCGTTGACAACATTAAAATTATGCGTCGAGGTAAAGTTCGCCGTGCCAAGCTTTATTATCTTCGTGACCGAGTCGGTAAAGCGACACGCATCAAGCAACGTTTTGATCGCCCTATTTAACTAAAAATACTGGCGAAGAAACCGATTTTGCTGATGGATTTTATCTATGCTATACTCACTAAGGCTTGTTTGATATACATCAAGCGTCCTTAGTTCAGTTGGTAGAACGCAGGTCTCCAAAACCTGATGTCGGGGGTTCAAGTCCTCCAGGGCGCGTTTTAGTTTTAGATAAAAATTTAATTAAAATATTACAGTTGCTCTGGGGAGGAGTTTCTGATTGTGGCTAAAACAAAAAAGGCAGTCGAGGCCGAACCTCAAAAACAGGGTGGCTTTGATGTAACTAAGTATGCAAACGAAACAAAAGATGAGCTAGCAAAGGTCGTATGGCCTTCACGCCAGCAACTTCTTAGCGAGTCGGCAGCCGTTATTTTAATGGTTATCTTAGTTGCAACAGTTGTCTACGTTGTCGATAATTTGTTTGTCTGGGTTTCAGGCAAAGTATTTTAGAAACTCCGAATTTTATGGAACATTCAGAAGAGCAAACAGAAACGCAAGCTGGTCAAAAACCTCGTTGGTATGCGGTTCAGGTTGCTTCCGGATGCGAAAAAAGAGTCAAGGCCAATCTTGAACAACGTGTTCACACTTTGGATGTGGCAGATCGTATTCTTCAAGTACGAATACCTCAGACTCCTACTGTCAAAATCCGTAAGGATGGCAGTCGTCAGCATAGTGAGGAAAAGGTATTTCCGGGATATGTTTTAATCCAGATGGCTCTTAATGACGAGGCTTGGCAGGTTGTTAAAAACACGCCTCATGTCATTAATTTTGTTGGTGCTGAGCAGAAGCGCAGCTACGGTAGAGGTCGAGGTCATGTCAAGCCTATGCCTCTCAGTATGTCTGAGGTTGAACGTATCTTTAAGCAAGCTCAGGTTGTAGAACCGACTGTCAAAATTGATATGTCTGTTGGTGACAAAATTCTTGTTCTTTCTGGTCCGTTTAAGGATTTTGAGGGAGAAGTTGTTGAAGTCAGTCCTGAGCGCAGCAAACTGAAAGCTCTATTGTCGATCTTTGGTCGAGATACGCCAGTAGAACTTGAATTTAATCAAGTGGAAAAACAGGGCTAGAAATGGCAAAAAAAGTTGTTACGTTAATTAAATTGGCTTTGCCTGCGGGTAAAGCTAACCCAGCTCCTCCTGTAGGTCCGGCTCTGGGTCAACATGGTGTTAACATCATGGCTTTCTGTAAGGAATATAATGCGAAAACGTCTGACAAGGCGGGCTTGATTATTCCGGTAGAAATCTCTGTGTATGAGGATCGAAGTTTCACTTTCATTCTCAAAACGCCTCCTGCATCAGTTTTGATTCGCAAAGCGGCAGGGATTGAGAAGGGTTCGGGTGAACCTAATAAGACAAATGTTGGCACAATTACGCAAGCTCAACTGCGTGAGATTGCGGAGACAAAAATGCCTGATCTTAATGCGAATGATATCGATGCGGCAATGAAAATTGTTGGTGGTACTGCTCGTAATATGGGTGTGGCGATCGCCGACTAGTTTCATACTGAATCAATTGTTTGAATCAAATTAAAAGTTTTGTATCTGGGGAGAGGCGTGTGTCTCGTTATTGACCCAAGGAGTATAAATGTCTAAAATGTCGCGACGATTTCGTGAAGCTCAAGAGAAGGTTTCAGATAAAGCTTACGAACCATTGGAAGCCTTAGAACTTCTGAAGGAAACAGCAACAGCTAAATTTGATGAAACGGCTGAAGCACATATTCGCTTAGGAATTGATCCAAAGTATACGGATCAACAACTGAGAACAACCGTTGGATTTCCTAAGGGTACTGGTCAGTCTGTTCGTGTTGCTGTGATTACGCGCGGTGAACAGGTTAAAGTCGCTGAGGACTCTGGTGCTGACTTAGTTGGCTCCGAAGAACTTATTGAAGACATCCAGAAAGGCATGATGGATTTTGAGATTTTAATCGCAACTCCTGATATGATGCCTAAGGTTGCACGTCTTGGTCGTCAGCTTGGCCCCCGTGGTCTAATGCCTTCCCCTAAAGGTGGCACTGTAACAACTGATGTCGCAGCGGCGATCGCCGAGTTTAAAGCAGGTAAGCAAGAATTCCGTGCTGACCGTGCAGGTATTGTCCACGTTTTGTTTGGGAAGTCTTCCTTCGACGCAAAAGATTTACTCGAAAATCTGAAAGCTTTGCAAGAGACTATTGACCGTAACCGCCCCTCTGGCGCAAAAGGTCGTTACTGGCGTAGCGTTTTCGTCTCTGCTGCCATGGGCCCTTCCATTCAGATTGATGTAAATGCACTACGCGATCTCGTTTTAGAAGAACTCGCATAGTTTATTTTTGCTTTGCTTCGCTTTCTTTCTAAACTCAAAATAATTTCATAGCATTGAATGCCCCAGACAGCAGGTGTCACATGACTTAAACGTCCTGCCTAGGTAGTACGCTACACCCGAAAAGTTTTTTCGATTTCGTTTCGAAAAAAAGCGTGACCCCGGCATTTCCCGCTGGGGTCAATTTTTATCGCTTGATATGTCAATCTTTCTCAAAAAAGGAGGTGAAAACAACATGGGAAAATCACTCGCTGAAAAGCAAGTCCTAGTGGCAGAGATTAAAGATCTGCTCAAAGATGCCCAATTAACTTTTGTCATTGATTACAAAGGTTTAACTGTCGCAGAAATTTCAGATCTGCGAAATCGTCTACGCCCAAGCGGTGCATTCTGCAAGATTGCTAAAAACACTCTGATGCACAAAGCTGTTGAGGGTGACGAAAACTGGCAACCAATACAGCCTCTACTTAGAGATTCCTCAGCATTTTTGATTGCTGGAGAAGATATTTCGTCTGCAATTAAGGCCTACAAAGAATTCCAAAAAGCCACCAAGAAGACTGAACTTCGTGGTGGTGTTATGGAAGGCCAAGCCTTATCTAAAGACCAAATTGAAGCTATTGGAGATCTGCCTACAAAAGAAGAACTCTACGGTCAAATTGCTGGTGCAATCAATGCAGTTACTACGAAGATTGCAGTTGGCATCAACGAAGTACCCAGTTCTTTGGCAAGAGCAATTCAAGCTGTTGCAGAAAAAGACGCAGCGTAATTCTCTACGCTTCATGATGTTTTATTGCATCGCTTCTTTTTGTAATTTTTGTAAACGTAACTTTATTTTTTTAGGAGATATCAAATGTCCGCTACTACTAACGAAATTTTAGAGAAGCTACAATCTCTAACCCTTCTCGAAGCTTCTGAGCTTGTAAAGCAGATTGAAGAAACTTTTGGCGTCAGTGCGGCTGCTCCTGCTGGCGGCATGATGATGGCTGCTCCCGGCGGTGCTGCTGCTGAGCCTGAAGAAGAGAAGACTGAATTTGACGTTGTTCTTGAAGAAGTTCCTGCTGCTAAGAAGATTGCAGTGCTTAAGGTTGTTCGTGGTATCACAGGTCTTGGCCTCAAGGAAGCTAAAGGTCTTGTTGAAGCTGCTCCTAAAGCAATTAAGGAAGGCACTAGTAAGGAAGATGCGGAAGAAACTAAGACTAAGCTTGAAGAAGCTGGTGCTACGGTTAGCATTAAGTAATTCTTTTGCAACATCAGTGGTTATTCTTAACTGCTGAAACTAATAAAAAGGCGGACGATAACATAGCATCGTCCGCCTTTTTTTGTTAATGAAATCTTACTCAAGCCAATAGTTTTTAGCAGATTTACAAACTAATCAAATCATAAGCTGGCGTGCTGGGTGTGCCATGGGGTTGCTTGTTCGTAGGCATAGGCAACTTGGAATAGCAAATCTTCTTGTAAGACATTGCCAATGAGCTGTATCCCAATAGGTAATCCTTGTTGATCAAAACCGCATGGGACACTGATTGCGGGAAGACCAGCAAGGTTCACTGGGATAGTCATAAGATCTGAGAGATACATGCTTAGGGGATCGTCTGTTTTTTCGCCGGCTTTGAAAGCGGTAGTGGGCGATGTTGGACAGACTAAAACGTCAACTTTAGCGAAGGCCGCATCAAAGTCTTGCTTGATTAGGGTGCGTACTTTTTGGGCTTTGAGATAATAGGCATCGTAATAACCTGCGGAGAGGGTATATGTACCCAGCATAATCCGACGTTTGACTTCGGCTCCAAAGTTTGCGGCTCTGGTGTCGGTGTACATGTCGATGAGGTTGCCCGCTTTTTCGCTGCGGACTCCGTATTTGACGGCGTCGTAACGGGCAAGATTGGCTGAGGCTTCGGAAGGCGCAATGATGTAGTAAGCAGGTAAGCCAAATCGGAAGCGGGGGCAAGAGACGGTTTCTATTTCTGCGCCCAGTGCTTTGAATTGTTCAATGGCTTGGCGGACTGTTGCTTCGACTTCTTCGTCGAGACCTTCTCCGAATGTTTCTTGGATAATGCCAATTTTTAATTTAGGTTTGGATTTTAGGGTGGGCTGGAGTTGTTCGCTGTACTTAGGAATTTCTACGTTCAGACTGGTGGAATCTTTGGCATCGTAGCCGGCGATCGCCTCCAATAAAATTGCGGTATCTTCGACTGTTTTAGCAAAAGGGCCAATTTGATCGAGAGAAGACGCGTAGGCAACCAAACCAAATCGAGAGACTAAACCGTAAGTTGGTTTCATGCCGACAACACCACAAAGAGCGGCAGGCTGACGAATAGAGCCACCTGTGTCAGAACCCAAAGAGATAGGCGCTTCATCTGCGGCCACTGCTGCTGCGGAACCACCCGAAGAACCACCCGGTACCCGTGTTGTATCCCAAGGATTACCGGTCACTTGATAGCCAGAATTTTCTGTAGAGCTGCCCATGGCGAACTCATCTAGATTGGTCTTGCCAACCATGATCGCACCTACTTCCCTGAGCTTTTGCGTCACGGTAGATTCGTAGGTCGGGACAAAGCCTTCTAGGATGCGAGAACCGCAGGTTGTAGGAATGCCCTTAGTACACATGTTGTCTTTGATAGCGATGGGGATACCTTCTAGTAGGCCGATTGTTTCCCCTGCCGCTATTTTTTGATCGACCGCTGCTGCTTGTGCTAAAGCTTGATCTTTGGTGAGCGTCAAAAAAGCTTTAACCGCCGGTTCTACTGCTGCGATGCGCTCAAAAGTTGCTGTCATGATCTCTACAGCAGAGCGTTCTTTTGAGACTAATTGTTTATGTAGCGCACGGATAGCTGACATGCTTTTTCTTAATTCTTTGCCTAATACCCCAACCAGTTTATATACTCCCCTTCCTTCCTGACAATCACCTTTGAAAAAATCTTTTTGGGCGATCGCCTAATAAACGTCACATCATCCGATAAGATAATTGGAGTTTATGTTAATTTAGTAAGTCTATTTCTAGTCAGCACGACGAGATGCTAAATTGATGAGCGCTCACCTTAATCTTTAAAATTTAGTCGCGCTTAGATAGATTTTAGGAATCATCAATGAACCAAGAAATTTTTGAAAAAATCAAAGGCATTATCGTCGACCAACTTGATGTCGAGCCTGATGCCGTCACCCCCGAGTCCAATTTCATTACCGATTTAGACGCGGATTCCCTCGATACCGTGGAACTCATTATGGCTTTTGAAGAGGAGTTCGATATCGATATCCCTGATGAAGTTGCTGAAAAAATCACGACAGTGGGTGAAGCAGTCAACATTATCGATTCCAGTGGCAAAGCTAGCTAGTTAAATTCTGAGCATTTGTTCAACCCTGGTGATAAAGCTGCGAACTTCTCTAAGTTATCGCGGCTTTCTTGTCTATATATCACTGTCCTTTCTGCCCCGACTTACTAAATCAGCTTTTTCCTACTGCAAAGACACCTACTCTTAACCATGGCAAACTCATCCCTGCATCGCGTTGTAATCACCGGTTTAGGTGCAATTACCCCCATTGGCAACACTCTAGAAGACTATTGGGCGGGTCTTATGGCTGGCCGCAATGGTATTGACATGATTACAGCCTTTGATGCCTCGGAGCATGCCTGTCGGATTGGAGGAGAGGTGAAGGGGTTTGATCCATTTGAGTTTATCTCGAAGAAAGAAGCGAAACGAATGGATCGTTTTTCTCAGTTCGCGGTTGCGGCGAGTAAGCAGGCGATCGCCGATTCAGGCTTAGTCATTGATGAAAGCAATGCACCAGATATTGGCGTGATGATTGGTACTGGTGTCGGTGGCCTCAAGGTTTTAGAAGACCAACAAACCATTTATTTGGAGAAAGGCCCCAGCCGTTGTAGCCCCTTCATGATCCCGATGATGATCGGTAATATGGCAGCGGGTTTGACCGCGATTCATACCGGTGCTCAAGGGCCAAATAGCTGTACTGTCACAGCCTGCGCGGCGGGTTCTAATGCGGTGGGTGAAGCCTTTCGTTTAGTGCAACGCGGTTATGCGAAAGCGATGATTTCTGGTGGTACAGAGGCCGCAATTACGCCTCTAAGTTACGCCGGATTTGCTTCTGCCCGTGCGCTTTCTCGTCGTAATGATGATCCGAAACATGCTTGCCGTCCCTTTGATAAAGACCGTGATGGCTTCGTGATGGGGGAAGGGGCAGGGATTTTGATCCTCGAAGAATTGGATCATGCGATCGCCCGTGGTGCAAAAATCTATGGCGAAATTGTCGGTTACGGTATGACTTGCGATGCCTACCACATGACGGCTCCAACACCGGAAGGAACCGGGGCAACCCGTGCCATTGAATTGGCCCTCAAAGATGCCGGTTTAGCGCCCAACGAAGTGAGCTATGTCAATGCTCACGGGACAAGCACACCCGCGAATGATATTACCGAGACAAAGGCAATCAAAAAAGCCCTTGGTGATCAGGCTTATAAAATTTTGGTCAGTTCAACAAAATCCATGACAGGCCATCTACTGGGTGGTTCTGGTGGGATTGAAGCGGTGGCCACAGTGATGGCGATCGCCAACGACCGCGTACCACCAACCATTAACCTCGAAACACCAGAAGAAGGCTGCGACCTCGACTATGTCCCGAGTGAAAGTAGAGCACACAACGTTGAAGTGGCCCTCTCTAATTCCTTCGGCTTTGGGGGACACAATGTTACCTTAGCCTTCAAAAAATATCATCCTTAAGAATTGTTAGCTATTTGACAGAAATTTGCCAAATTCATTCTTGCCCATCGATCCCAACAGTGGGATGATGAGTGTAATTTTGGGGATAGCCCATCGCCATACCGATGTATTGGTAACCCTTTATAGTTTTTCCTATTTGTCGTTTACAGTCAGAACTACGCACTATGACCGTTGCTACCCAATCTATTGATCAACTTTGTATTAATGCAATTCGCTTTCTAGCCATTGATGGCGTCGAAAAAGCAAAATCTGGTCACCCCGGCTTACCGATGGGCGCTGCTCCCATGGCTTATACCCTCTGGGATAAGTTCATGCGCTTCAACCCTAAAAATCCTACTTGGGCAAACCGTGATCGCTTTGTGCTTTCCGCTGGTCATGGCTCCATGCTTCAGTACGCTTTGATGTATTTGGCGGGTTTTGACAGTGTTTCTATCGAAGATCTCAAGCAATTCCGTCAGTGGAAATCGAGCACTCCCGGTCACCCTGAGAATTTCGAGACTGCTGGTGTAGAAGTAACGACTGGCCCACTCGGTCAAGGTATTGCTAACGGTGTCGGCCTTGCTCTTGCTGAAGCGCATTTAGCGGCTCGTTTCAATAAGCCTGATGCGACAATCTTCGACCATTACACCTATGTGATCATGGGTGACGGTTGCAACATGGAAGGTATTTCTGGTGAAGCGGCTTCGATTGCTGGTCACTGGGGTCTCGGTAAGTTGATCGCGCTTTATGATGACAACCATATCTCCATTGATGGTTCCACTGATGTCGCCTTTACTGAAGATGTCAGTGCGCGCTTCGAGGCTTATGGCTGGCATGTGCTTCATGTAGAGGATGGCAACACTGATACTGAGGCGATCGCCAAAGCCATTGAAGAAGCAAAGGCTGTCACTGACAAGCCCACAATGATTAAAGTCACGACAATCATTGGTTATGGCTCTCCCAACAAAGGCAACACTGCTGGCGTTCACGGTGCGGCTCTCGGTGAATCTGAAATTGAACTCACTCGTAAAGAACTCGACTGGAACTACAAGCCTTTTGAAGTGCCTGAAGATGCTCTAAACCACTTCCGTAAAGCTGTTGACCGTGGTGCTAGTGCTGAAGCTGAGTGGAATCAGACAATGGCGACTTACAAGACTAAGTATGCTGACGAAGCTACTGAGCTTGAGCGTCTCCTCTCTGGTGAGCTACCTGCTGACTGGGCTGATTGTCTCCCCACTGCGACGCCTGATGTTGATGGCCTTGCGACTCGTAAGCATTCTCAAGCAACACTTAATGCGATCGCCCCAGTACTCCCTGAGTTGATTGGTGGTTCCGCGGATTTGACCCACTCCAACTTGACTGAGTTGAAAGTTTCCGGTGATTTCCAGAAAGGCGCTTACGAAAACCGTAACGTTCACTTTGGTGTCCGGGAACACGCAATGGGTGCGATTTGTAATGCGATCGCCCTCCACGGTACTGGCTTGATTCCTTACGGTGCGACGTTCCTCATCTTCTCTGACTACATGCGGAATTCGATCCGTTTGTCTGCTCTCTCCCAAGCACGCGTCATCTGGGTTATGACTCACGATTCGATTGCTCTTGGTGAAGATGGCCCGACGCACCAGCCGATTGAGCAAGTTGCTTCGCTTCGCGCCATTCCTAACCTTTACGTTTATCGTCCCGCTGATGTTAACGAGACATCCGGTGCTTATAAGGTTGCTATCGAAAGCAAGAAAACGCCTACTTTGATTGCCTGCACGCGTCAAAACCTGCCTAACCTTGAAGGTAGCTCCATCGCTAAAGCTGAGATGGGTGGTTATGTTCTTTCTGATAGTGAAGGAACTCCCGACATTATCTTGATTGCGACCGGTAGTGAAGTTGGTCTCTGTGTTGACGCAGCGAAAGAACTTACTTCGGCTGGCAAAAAGGTTCGTGTTGTGTCGATGCCTTGTGTTGACCGCTTTGAAGAGCAAGATGCGGCTTATCAAGAGTCCGTTTTGCCTAAGGCTGTTACCAAGCGTGTTGCGGTAGAAGCTGGTTGCACCATGAGCTGGTACAAGTACGTTGGTTTTGAAGGCGCTGTTATTGGTGTTGATACCTTCGGTGCTTCTGCTCCCGGCGACATCATCATGAAAGAATTTGGTTTCACTGTTGAGAATGTTGTCAGCACTGCTAAGTCAGTACTCGGCTAATTCCAGCAAGCTGATTAATTCATTTGAATGAAATTGAAAAGAGGTGGGATCAATGATCCTGCCTCTTTTTTCGTGGGAATGTTGGCGGAACGTTGTTGCGGCGGGTCAAACCATGGACAATGGAAACCGTTGTCGCCCAGTATTTTTCGCAAGGCTCCATGTATCCAAGTTTTTTGCCTCCGCTTGTTAATCAACTCACTGAACCTGAGGCGATCGCCATGGCTCAGTCTTTACAACAGGCGGCGATCGCCACACCTTTACGTCCAGAGCCAATTTTGACGAGTTTTTCCCAGCAGGGCAGCGGCAAACAAGCTATTTTGCTAATCCATGGTTTTGATAGCTCGGTGCTGGAATACCGTTATTTAATACCGAAATTGGCGGAAACTTACGAAGTTTGGGCGGTGGATTTGCTTGGTTTTGGGTTTACGGAGCGGCCAGAAAATTTGGCGTTTGACCCGAAAAATATTCGCGCTCATCTCCATAGTTTTTGGCAACAGAAAATTAATCGTCCCGTCATTATTGTTGGAGCATCCATGGGTGGGGCTGTGGCGCTCGATTTTGCCCTTGCTTATCCTGATGTCGCTCAACAAATCGTTCTGCTTGACAGTGCTGGTCTCGCGCCAAAACCTTTTAGCCGTTTCGCCATGGTGCCGCCGCTGGATCGTTGGGCGACGGGATTTTTGGGCAGTATGAATGTGCGCCGCAAAATTTGTCAAAGCGCCTATTTCGATAAGTCCCGTGTGACGGAGGATGGGGTAATTTGTGGGGCAATGCATGTGGGCTGCGATCGCTGGCAAGAGACGCTGATCCAATTTACGAAGGGCGGCGGTTATGGCTCTTTTTATCCAAGGCTGAAAGGGATTAGTCAACCGACGCTGATTTTGTGGGGGCGACAGGATCAAATTCTCGGCACGAAAGCACCCCTCAAATTTAAGCAAGGGATTGCCAATAGCGTTTTGCACTGGATTGATAATTGTGGGCATCTGCCCCATGTGGAGCAAACGGATGTGGTGACAGCGAAAATTTTGGAATTTTGTCAAACACCTGCTGTCTCTGTAAGCTAAACTGGGGTTAAGAATTATTACAAAAAACAATTAAACGAGGATTTTTACAATGGCAGTTCCTGAACCTACTGTTAAGCCTGATCTTGAAGATCCCAAATTTGGCTTTAATATCTACTCTGAAAAACTCAATGGTCGCGCGGCAATGATTGGTTTTATTATTGCGATCGCCATCGAGCTGATTACGAAAGAAGGCGTTTTAACTTGGTTGGGCCTCGCCTAAGCTGAGCGATCGCCGAAAAAACAAAAACTAAATATAAAAAAGATCTTCACTTTGAAACGATTTCGGGTGGAGATTTTTTCGTTTGTCGATATGATAGACATCCCCCTCTGCCGACTGTTGCTATTGCCATGATCCGACTGAACGAAATCAAGTTGCCCCTCGACCATAAACCAGAGGCGATCGCCGAGGCTATTTGCACTAAGCTCAACCTCAATCCCCACGAGTTGCTGGAATATACGATTTTTAAACGTAGTTTCGACGCCCGTAAAAAGCGCAATATTTTTCTGGTTTATATCGTCGATATCAAGACCCATAAGGATAAATCGCTCCTCAAAACTTTCCGGCAAGATCCGCACGTGATCCCGACGCCAGAGATGGATTACAAAATGGTGGGTCATGCGCCGGACAATTTTGATTTTGGCGATCGCCCAATTGTGATCGGTTTAGGGCCATGCGGGATGTTCGCGGGGTTGATGTTGGCACGGATGGGTTTTCGGCCAATCATTCTCGAACGGGGCAAACAGGTCGATGAGCGCACCAAAGATACCTTTGCCTTTTGGAAAAAGCGGGGTGAATTTAATCCAGAATCCAACGCGCAATTTGGGGAGGGGGGAGCCGGGACTTTCTCTGATGGCAAACTCTACAGTCAGGTGCGCGATCGCCACCATTACAAGCGCAAAGTTTTAGAAGAATTTGTCGAAGCGGGGGCAAATTCAGAAATTCTCTACATCGCCAAACCTCACATCGGCACATTTAAATTAGTCGGTGTCGTCAAAAAAATTCGGGCAACGATTGAATCTCTCGGCGGCGAAATTCGTTTCCAAAGCAAAGTAAAAACCGTCGAAATCGAAGACCGCAAAGTTAAAGGCGTAACCCTCGAAAACGGCGATTTTATTCCCAGTACCCACGTGGTGATGGCGATGGGACACAGTGCGCGGGATACCTTTGAAATGCTCCATAAACAAGGCGTTTACATCGAGCCAAAACCCTTTTCCATCGGCTTCCGGATCGAGCATCCCCAACCCCTGATCGATGAATGTCGTTATGGCGAATTTGCGGGAAATAAAGTACTCGGCGCGGCAGATTATAACTTGGTTCACCACTGCAAAAATGGGC
>JBARRZ010000167.1:0-6617 GCA_049644465.1 Limnothrix sp. | reverse complement strand
AAGCTGCACCGCTCGCAATCACCTCTTTGGCCTTGGCAATACCCGCCGCATGGTCTTCCCACGCCACCGCCTCAGCCACTTGCAACGCTAACGACGCATTAAGAGCAACGACGTCCGTTTGGGCCTGTGTGCCTTTACCCTGCAATACATCGGTCAAAATCTGCGTATTCACCGGAACATCACCTCCTTTAAGTGCGGTTAATGGTGCGGGTGTGAGACCCAACTCTTCTGGATCTAATACTATTTTTTCGACTTTTCCATCGGTGGCGATCGCCAGATCTGTTTTGTCGCCCAGACCCGCCTCATCTAATTGCTCTCTACCGTGTAAAACCATCGCTTTCGGCGTCCCCAACTGCTGCAGCGCCTGAGCCATCCGTTCGATAAACTGCGGATCATAAACCCCGATAATCTGTCCCGTCGGCTGGAGCGGATTGACCAACGGCCCCAGCAAATTAAACACAGTACGAATTTTCATTTCCTGACGGATCGGCGCAACACTCTTCATCGCCGGATGCCAGCCCCGCGCAAACAAAAACGCAATCCCCACCTCATCCAACGCTGCAGTCACTTGCTCTGCTGGTGCAGCCAAATCCACCCCCAACGCCTCCAACACATCCGCAGAACCAACCTTGCTTGAAGCCGAACGATTACCATGCTTTGCCACCTTCACACCCGCCGCCGCCGTCACAAAAGCCACCGCCGTCGAAATATTAAACGTCGAAGACCCATCCCCACCCGTACCACAAGTATCGATGACCGGTTGCGCATGATTTAAAATGCCCTGTTGCAGCGATTGAGATTTCAGCACTCGCGCCATTCCCGTTAGCTCATCAGCCGAAACACCTTTGGTTTGAATCGCCGCCAAAATTGCGCCAGAGAGAATCGGCGAAATCTCTTCGTTAAGCCAGCCAGTCATCAGAGTACAGGCTTGATCTTGGTCTAGAGATTCTCCTTCGATGAGCTGTTTGAGTAAATTAGTCCAATTTGTTGTGGTCATCGTAAAAATAGCCAGAGGCTGTACAAACTAAAGTCTGCAAAAACTTTATCTGAATTCACCGTCTTTCCGAGAATCTTTTAGAATATTCTTTGGGAAATTTGTCTTTGGGCGTGAGTTCAAGTGAAGGTTATATGAAGGTTTTAGTTCGAATTGCTATTTTAGGTTTTGTTGTTTTGAGTCTGTGGGTCGTGCCACCAGCTTACGCCTCTAGTCCTGCTGCAACTTCTCGGTCAGCCGTGGATAGTGAAGATTTTGCGAATGCAAACTTTGCAGGGCAAAATCTACAAGGCTCTGAGTTTACGCAGGTTAATTTTCGCAATGCGGATTTGAGTGACACTGATTTGCGAGGGGCGGTTTTTAATAGTTCTTCGTTACAAAATGCTGATTTGCATGGCACAGACATGACTAATAGCATTGCGTATTTGTCAAAATTTACGGGCGCGAATCTCAGTAATGCGGTGCTCATTGAGGCGATTTTGCTGCGTTCTACATTTGATGGTGCAAACATTGATGGAGCTGATTTTAGCTTTGCGGTATTGGATGGATCTCAGCAGAAAAAACTTTGTGTTGCAGCGACAGGCACAAATCCAGTGACAGGTATTTCTACAGCAGATTCATTAGGCTGCTAGATACAGAAATTTGTAGCAATTTTTGCAATTGAATTAATGAAATCAAGAGAAGATCGCCTTGTTGGCAGGTCTTCTTTTTTTGTGGCGAAATGCTGAGGCAGTAACTCTAACCCAAGAAAAAAAATCTCGTTATTCACCGAAGTAAGTTGACGAGATTTCTGACAACAATTTCTTTCTTAAGTACCAATCTAGGGGCTTTTGGCGATTATCGTTGTCAATTTTGCTACGAATATTTGTGCTTGGAGAGTGTAGGCGATCGCCCTTATTTCTGCTTATTTCTATATATAAAAATAATATCTTCTAAAGAATTTGTGATGTGAAAGCTAGATAAAATAAGTCTCTAAGCATAAAAATCAAGCCTCAATACTTAATCCTCCTGAGAGATGTCACCTAAGGTACTACTCACTATAATTAAGGATGATAAAATAATGAAATGCCAGTGCGCTTTCCTAGTTAAGACCTAACTAAATGTAACCAGACAGCCTCTGCTGAAACCTTTGTACCGATGCAAGCAGAATTTTCTTTATTGCCCTTTTAAACTTATTAATCATGAGCAATACATCTAACAACCAAATAGGAAAGCTGTTAACAGAAGCAGGGCTGATCTCCACAGGACAACTCCAAACAGCTTTATACGATCAGCAAATTTATAGCGACATGCGTGTTGGTGAAATTCTGGCGTTACGGGGCTGGCTATCTCAACGAACAGCTGATTTCTTTGGTGATTTTTTGCAGTCAGATCAAGTGACTAAGGAAAAATTATTGTTAGGTGAGTACTTTCTCAATGCAAATTTAGTAAGTCAAAAACAAATTAACGAGATTCTCGCAGAGCAACAGCTTAATCACGTGAGGTTTGGTTCGATTGCTGTGTTAAAGGGCTATATTTCCCAAGAGACACTAGACTTTTTTCTAAAGCGCGTTAATCCAACTCCAATAGGTGGAAAAGATTACTTGCAAGGTAATTTGGAATTGGCGAGAAAAACGCTCAATCAACGTAACAAAGAAACCAAAATTCAGCACATCACTTTGTCAGATAATGAAACGTTAGTGTTGAAGTCCTTAGACCCAGTTCCCTTGGGTTCTACGCCTCCGGGTCTTGAAAATGAAACCCGAACCAAAGGCGAGATTAAGTGGATTTGAGAAAAGCTCACGAAGTAAATGTAGCTCTTTAGATTGTTTGGTACAGCGAATTGAATGTTCGCGAAAACACACATTATGATTCTATTTGTTTGAGCACTTCTTTCGCCGCTAATTTTTGTTTAAACCAAATGAGATGGTTCGGTAAATCGCGGAAGTTGACGCCGGCTTTTTGCAGATTGAGCCGTTCGGAAATAGCGAGAATTAGATTCGGATATTCTGCGCGACGCACTTGATAAAACTTTTTTTGCAGATATTCTGGTCGCCAGTAACCGACAATTTCAAGGAGAAATTCACGACCATCGGGATGAACGAGACGGAAATCGGGAATCATCACGCTGCCGGGTAAAGGGATGAGATCGACTTCTCTTTCTAGCTGCCAGTCTGTTTTGAGTTTTTGCCAACTTTTAACGAAAGATTCTTCGAGCATGCTGTCGTAGGGTTTGCCGGGCGGGTAGTGACTGACGAGTTGACAGGTGTCATCGAGGGTGAATTTGCCGTGACGGATGGTGTTGGCGTAGTTGTCTTTGTATTGGAGTTGGGCGTTGAGTTGCCACTTGCTGACGTGGAGTAGGGCTGGGAGCATTTTGGCGATCGCCAGACCATAGCGAGTGCTGGGCTTGAATAGACTAGTTGGGCCATCAATGGTAATGGTAAATCCGGTGTCGGCGTCCCCTTCGATGTAGGTCATGAGTTGAAAGAGTTTCAGGTAGCGGAAGAGCAGTTTATACTCACCGGGATCGTTGCGGTGGGCGTGGATAATCAGGTGATTTGCTTTGTAGAAAATGCCTTGGGTTTGGGATAGGTTGTAGCGGTGAATGAGGGCTTCCGGTGACGGCGGTGTGAACTCGGTTAGCAAATGGTTTTCTGGCAGGTCGGCATAGAGTCCGGCGGCAATGTCTTGGGGAAAAATGTCGGTAGCGTTAGCTGTACTAAGTTCGGTGGCGATCGCCTCTAGCGTTTTAAGTTTTTGGTCAGGCACGGGCAGAGCGGCACAGGCAGCAGCAAATACTTTTTCCCGTAACAGTTGCGGCTCTAGTGGGCTAACAATTTCGAAGGTGCTGAAATGATTTTTGAGCAGATGAGCCAGACCGCGCTTGACTTTGAAATCCGTACTATCACCTTCAATTTCGAGCAGAGCGGCATCTAGTTCTTTTTTTGTTTTGCCGTGACAATTTGAAAAGCAATCAATCAATTCTGTGGCAAGGGCGATCGCCTGAGAACTGAGTGATAAATGCTTCGGGACGAGTGTTTCCCCTTGGCGACGCTGGAGCAGCAAATCAGAAGGCAACATAAAAAAAGTAAAATTTGTTACAAAATAGAGAGTGACGAAAAGCTCTTAATTCTTTACGGAAATTGGAGAAATAGCCGCTTTTTGCTGGATTTTGCCCAATTTACCCAATCTATCTCCAACAGAAGATCCGTTACCATAAGTAATATAAATCAGTGTAAATATAAGCATTCGCAACATAATTATTGAATGGATAACTTTATGACGGCTGGACGCACATTGTATCGCCCCTTGGAGTGCCGTCCTGATAGCTATCAAGGCTGGTACGAACAAGGAAATATTCGCTGGCAAGCTGGCAATATTGACGAAGCTTTACTTTGCTATAACCGTGCTTTGCAATATCATCCCACTGATTATTGGGCTTGGTATCGACGGGCAATGGCCTGTGAAAAATTGGGTGACGCGAGTGAGGCGATCGCCAGTTATGTCAAAGCATGTACGCTCTCTCCGGAGAACTATTGGTCGTGGTATGACCAAGGCTGTCTCTACATGGAAAAGTTGGCTGTCTACACGCAGGCGATCGCTTGTTTTGAAAAAGCCTTAGACACTCACCCTGACGACTATTGGGCAACGTACCGCATCGCTGAATGTTGGCGACAGTTGGGGCGTTATGACCAAGCACTTAGATATTATGATCGCAGTCTCGATTATCGCCCGAATGATTATTGGTGCTGGTATCGTCGCGGCGAAACTTTGCAGGCTGATGGTCAATTAGACGGTGCATTAAGAGAATACAATCGGGCGATCGCCGTCAAACCGAGTGATTTTTGGGCCTGGTATCAGCGTGGCAGAACTCTCATCGCTTTATCGCAATTTTCTGAGGCGATCGCCGCTTTAACCAGAGCCATTGCAGACATCCCCGATTATGCCGATGCTTGGTATGAACAGGCCTATTGTTTCGCGAAACTGGGCGATCACGAACAAGCGTTAACAAGTCTCGAAGAAGCGGTACGTCTTGATCCAGAAATCTGCTTCCCGAAAGCGGAAGATGAACCCACGTTTTCGACTCTGTGGACGTTAGATCGCTGGCAAGTTTTGAACCAAATCTATGACCAGCATCATAGTTAGTGAGTTTAATTGCAGGAGTTGATGAAGTCGGACGGGGCTGTTTGTTCGGTTCCGTCGTTGCGGCAGCAGTGGTCGTCAATCCCGCTCAAGAAGCGCAATTATGGGCGATGGGAGTTCGGGACAGCAAAAAACTTTTTGCCAAAAAACGAACATTACTAGTACCTAAAATTGAAGCGGTGGTTGCTGACTGGGCGATCGCCGCTGCTTCAGTTGAAGAAATTGATGAAGTCAATATTTTGCAAGCGACATTTTTTGCAATGGGTCGGGCTGTTGAGCAGTTAATCACGACACCAGACGAATTGTTGATTGACGGGAAACAAATTATTCCCAATTGCAAATATGCACAGACGGCTTTAATCAAAGGGGATGATCTCTCTGGGGCGATCGCCGCTGCTAGCATTTTGGCTAAAGTTTACCGCGACAAACTAATGGTCGAGTTCGCTGAAACTTATCCTGAATATGACCTTGCCAATAACAAAGGTTACGGGACAAAAAAACATCGTCTGGCGATCGCCAACTATGGATTAACACCGCACCATCGCCGATCTTTTAAGTTAAAAGAATTCAGTGTTTGAAAATCTTGGCTTAACCTGATTTTAATTAATAAATAATAATCTTAAAACTAAAGACTTCTTGCAATTAGCTGTTCAATGAATCACAGACTAACTTAATACTTTCTTTTGGAAAATTGCCCAATGTTCATCTTCTTGTCGGCTCGGGACAGAATTGCTAATTGGTGTCAGAGTCAGCACGTCAAAATAAGTTGAAAACAACGCTCTAATCTCTGCGGGTGTCGAACCAAACGGCGGGCCACCAGCACGATCATGCGTAAAAAAGATACCGAACAATTGACCTTGTGGCTGCAAAATGCTCGCTGCTAACTCAACATATTTTTGGCGTTGTTCCGGGGCGATCGCACAAAAACAAGTATGTTCAAACAGAAATTGAAATTGTCGAGGATGACTAGCCGCCAAAGTAAAAATATCTTGCTCTAACAGATCTACAGAACAATTTTTCTGCTGAGCTAACTCTTTAGTTGCGGCGATCGCCGAAGGTGCAAAATCAACCGCAGTGACCGCCAAACCCTGCTGAGCCAAAAAGACTGCATCATGACCCTGACCACAACCCAGCACAACCACATTTCCCGCTTGTGGGGCGATCGCCGATTCAAAAAAACTCACTAGAGGCGGAGCCGGCTGACCCAAATCCCAGCGTGATTGACCTGTTTGATATTTCGATTCCCAAAACGAAGCCGAATGCAAAGATTGTTCTGTCACGTTTTCTTACTCTTTCTAACTCAAATACCCTCTAAAAGGATATCGTCTAATTATTTATGCTACAAAGTAAAAACACCAAATGAAATGCTTTTAACCCACCTTCAAAAATATTGCTTCTAGCAGACAATTGCCTAAATCACCAGACTCAAAGTATTAGATTCTATTTTTTAGTTGTAATGGCGCACCCCTCAAAATTGTGCTCCAAATGCCAAGATCGT
>JBARRZ010000166.1:0-7097 GCA_049644465.1 Limnothrix sp. | reverse complement strand
CCTTTAATGCAGTTGGGATCCAGACGAATAGCGTCTTTAAATTCGAGAATAGCTTTGGCGTAATTTTTTTTCTTGAGGTGCTCTTCACCGCGCCAGAGGGCTGCTTCGAGTGAGGAGGAGGAGGTTGTTTTCCGAATATTCTGTGTTGATGTTCCGGTGGCAGTCGCCTTGGTTTGGGTCGTGGTGGTGCGATCGCCCGCTCTTGTGTTGGTTGCTGTTGTGCGGCTACTGGACGTCTTTTTGCCACTCAGTAGCGACGTTTTAGTTTGATTTTGAGTTTTGAGATAGACCAGATTCAATTCACTCAGTTCCGCAATATTGTCTAGGGCTGTCCCGACATTACGGTAATTATCTTTAGCTAATTCTTCAACTCTAGTTTTGTAAGGTTCGACAATATCGCCGGATTGTCCGTAAAGCTGGGTGGCGATCGCCGACTTCAACTTCAGCGAGCCATCTTGATGATCACTAAGTTGACGACTGAGTTGTTTTAAAATTACTTGATACTCAGACCAAGAAGTTGGCTTTGACAGTTGCTCATAAGCCGGATTCACCAACTTAGACAACAAATCACTAGCCAATTGCTTTTCCGCATCATCTTCAGCCTTGCAAGTATCAGGATGAAGTCGCTGAGCAATTCTCAGATACGCCTTGCGCACCTGCTTCGCTTCCGCATCCATGGGCAAACCAAGAATAGCGAAATGGTCAGCGATATCTAGTAAAAACAAACCTTGGTTGATGGCAAACGACATATCTCAAATATTGCAGCTTCTTAGTGATTTTAATTATGACGGAATAACAAGGCGCAAACAAATAACTTTGTAACAGATAGCTCAATCCGCGTAATATTCATCAAACCATGCCTTTGCTCCCTGAAGAGACTGACTGAGTTGATTATGAATTTTCTGATTTGTCGCGAGTAAACGACCACTGGCCATCTCGAAAGAATTCAAATCGTACGCCGTAACTAATCCTCCTGCTTCTCGCAAAATACAAATGCCCGCCGACATATCCCAAGGTTGGATTCCCCGTTCCCAATAACCATCGAGACGGCCACAAGCAACATCGGTTAGATCGAGGGCCGCGGAGCCGCCCCGACGCACGCCTTGGGTCTTGTGGGTTAGACAGCAAAATTCAATGTAGTTATTGTCTTTTGTTTGGCGGCGATCGTAGGCGAACCCAGTAGTGAGCAAACTGTCTTGTAGCTTTTGCGTACTGGACACCTGAATGGGCTGACGGTTCAGTGTTGCCCCAAGTTCCCGCGCGCCTCGGAAAAGTTCATTTCGGTAAGGATTATATACAACACCCACAATCGGATCATTTTCATATAGTAGGGCGATCGACACGGAAAACATCGGATAGCCGTGGGCATAATTGACGGTGCCATCGAGGGGATCAATCATCCACAGATATTTTGAATCCGATGAAAAAACTTGCCCGGCTTCTTCGGCGTGAATCGGTAATTCTGGGCAATGGCGTTGCAACAGCTCGATGATGACTTTCTCCGAAGCGGTGTCGGCTTCTGTAATTAGATCGCCGGGAATGGCTTTTTCTCGCACTTGTTGGAGGTTGCCATAGTAATGATTCAGGACGGCTCCGGCACTCAGGGCTGCTTCTGTGGCAATGTCGAGATAGGTTTGGCGTTCGGCGAGGGAGGGAAAGGTCATAGGGCAGCTGCTTGCAGAAAAAAGTGTTTTTGGATAATTGAATGAGGGTTGGGGGATGAGGATGGGGGCGATCGCCTACTCCTTAATTCTCATAAATTCTCTTATTTGTGATCATTCCTCATCGAGAGGCAAACTAAAACGCACCTTACCCTTACCAAAATGGCGACCAAACTGAAGCTCATAGACCTCATCTTCGTCTTGCGTTTCCACTACCAGATCGCTTTTAGCATGGCTCACACACATTAGCGCGTAGCCCCGTCGCTGAAGATCCGGTGAAAGACCCATCGCGTATTTTTGCTCCAAATCACCAGATTTCACTCGCACAGCACAAGTCGTACAAGCACCATTACGGCAAGAAAAGGGAATTTGAAAACCTTGTTTTTCTAAACTTTTAAGAATGTATTCTTCTTCAGGAACCGTAAACGTTTCAGTTTTGCCAATTTGACGATAATTGACGGTAATCTTGTGAGTTTTGGACATAACGCTAAAAAAACTTGCCTTTTTCAGTAGGTATTGTATAATTTTTAACCGTGCCCCATCTGGAGAGATGGCCGAGCGGTTGAAGGCGCAGCACTGGAAATGCTGTTTGGGGGCAACTCTAACGAGGGTTCGAATCCCTCTCTCTCCGTTCTAACAGAACAAGCTTCGGAACCCAGTCATGTGCTGGGTTTTGTGCTATCTAGGCGTCGAGATCTGCCAGTTCGAGCCAGCGTTCAGTTTTTGTTTCTATTTCTCGATTGAGCTTTTCTAGACTTTCAGACAACTGCTGTAATTTTTCAAAATCACCCTCTGCTTGTTGGCATAGTTGCGCTTCAAGTTTTATCTTTTTCGTTTCAAGATCGGGAATAACTCTCGTTTCTAACCGCTCTAATTCTTTGCGCTGATAGTTGGATAAGCGACCGGCAGCGGTGGATTTGGGTTTGATGTAAATTTTTTCTTTCGCTGGCTCTACAACTTTTTTCTTGGATGCAGGAGCGTCGAGTTCTGCACGGCGGGCTTCTTCGACTTTTTTATAATCCAGATAAATTGAGTAGTTACCGGGGTATTGCCGAAGCTTGCCTTCACCTTCTAGAGAAAAAATAGTGTTGACGGTGCGGTCAAGGAAATAACGGTCGTGGGCGACAATAATCACACAGCCGTTAAATTCTTGGAGATATTCTTCGAGGATTGACAAGGTTTGAACATCAAGATCATTGGTCGGCTCGTCGAGGATCAGCAAATTCGGAGCAGCCATCAGCACTTTCATCAAAAATAAACGGCGTTTTTCACCACCAGAAAGTTTGTGGATGGGGGCGTATTGTTGATCAGGCGGGAATAAAAATCGTTCCAGCATTTGGGATGCGCTGATTTGTGTTCCGTCGGCGGTAGTGACATGGGTCGCAACATCTTTGATGTATTCGATAACACGCTGATTTTGTTGTCTTTCACCAAGGAGATCATCAGAATGTTGGTCGAAGTAACCGATGTGGATGGTTGTGCCGATATCGACTGTGCCGCTGTCGGGTTCGAGGCGTTGAGTAATGAGGTTTAAAAATGTGGATTTGCCTGCGCCATTGCCGCCAATAATGCCGATGCGATCGCCGGGCGTAAATTCATAGGAAAAATCTTTAATAATCGTTTTTTCGCCAAAAGATTTAGAGAGATTTTCTACCTCGATTACTTTTTTACCGATGCGACGACCGGGCGTGTCGATTTCGACTTTGCCCTGCGCTTCTTTAAACTCTTGATTTTTCATGTCGGAGATTCGATCAATGCGGGCTTTTTGCTTCGTACTTCGTGCTTTGGGGCCTTTTTTTAGCCATTCTAATTCTCGCCGTAACACGCCTTTATACTTCTGCTGACTACTGGCAGCGGATTCTTCGGCAAGGGCTTTTTTCTCTAAATAATAGGAATAATTGCCGGAATAGGTGTATAGATCACCGCGATCAATTTCGAGAATTCGATTGGTGACCTGATCGAGAAAATAGCGGTCGTGGGTAATGAGCAAGATCGCGCCAGAGTATTGATTAAGATAGCTTTGCAGCCATTCAACGGAATCGGCATCGAGGTGGTTTGTCGGCTCGTCCATCAACAATAAATCGGGTTCGGAGAGCAAGGCGGAGGCAAGGGCAATGCGCTTGCGGTAACCACCGGACAGGCTCCCAACTTTGATTTCAAAATCGGTGATTCCCAGTTTATCGAGAATAATTTTGGCGTTAGTTTCGATTTCCCAAGCGTTAAGGGCGTCCATTTGTTCGGTGACTTCGGAGAGGCGACCCATGAGGCTGTTGAGTTCGTCGCCTTCGACTACGGCCATTTTGTGGGATAGGTCTTCGTATTCTTTGACCCATTTCATTTGATCGCTACAGTTGGCAAAAATTTGCTCTAAAACGGTATTTTCGGGATCAATTTCGGGTTGCTGGGGCAGATACATAATCCTTGCGCCAGAACGTACAAGCCGCTTACCGCTGTCAATCGGCTCGATGTCTGCGATCATTTTCAGTAACGTGGATTTGCCACCGCCATTGATGCCGATCAAGCCGACTTTATCGGTTTCGTCAATGCTGAGGTCTGCCCCCCGCAGGATTTCTTTAATCCCGAAGTCTTTTTTGATGGATTGGAGGGTAATAATGCTCATGGGGTTACGGAAATGATACTTATCTTTACTTTAGGCGATCGCCGTTTTTTTCTACTTGCAATAAAAATCCAGAATACCGGCGTTGGCATTCTGGACGAGAAATCAATTTGGAACTTTGTCAGTTTAAAAATCGATATGTTTGGTGTTCGCATCGACTAAACGGGTCGTCACTTCGTCCATCGGCAAAGCGCCTAATTCGCCTGATGCGCGGGTACGGATGCTCAAGCTGTTGGCTTCGATTTCCTTAGCTCCGGCGATCGCCATCACTGGAATCTTCTGTTTTTCAGAATTGCGAATCAATTTACCGAGGCGTTCCCCGGATGTGTCGGCCACAGCGCGAATGCCCAAAGCCTGAAGTTTGGCGGCTTGCTCCTTGGCATAGGGAAGAAAATCATCACCCACGGGCAAAATGCGCACTTGTTCGGGTGCGAGCCACAGCGGGAAATCTCCCGCATATTCTTCGATCAAAATACCGATCAGCCGCTCCAATGAACCAAAGGGCGCACGGTGAATCATGACTGGACGTTGGCGATCGCCGTCCTCAGAGACATATTCCAACTCAAACCGCTCCGGCAGATTGTAATCCACCTGAACCGTACCGAGCTGCCATTCCCGTTCGAGGACATCTTGGAAAATGAAATCCAGTTTAGGGCCATAAAAAGCCGCTTCCCCTTCCGCCTCAAAATATTCCATATCGAGGCCAGTGACCGCCTTGCGGATGGCATTTTGCGCCTTTTCCCACACCTCATCGGAGCCAATATATTTATCGGAATTGGGGTCACGGAAACTGAGACGCGCCTTGAAATTTTTGAGATTGAGACTCTTAAAAACCGTCAAAATCAGATCGACCAC
This sequence comes from Limnothrix sp., assembly GCA_049644465.1. GTDB lineage: Bacteria > Cyanobacteriota > Cyanobacteriia > Cyanobacteriales > MRBY01 > MRBY01. The sequence continues at coordinate 1,964 of JBARRZ010000166.1, read as the reverse complement.
ACTAAAGAATTCTGCCTCTAGCTGATCCGGCGTGACAAATAAGTGTGAGTCATCCACCGTGAAGCCGCGCACGCGAGTTAAACCGCCCAACTCACCAGATTGCTCGTAGCGATAAACCGTGCCAAATTCCGCCAAACGCATCGGCAAATCTCGATAAGACCGCAATTGATCCTTATAAATCTGGATGTGGAACGGGCAGTTCATGGGCTTCATCACAAAACCCTGTTCCGCCAATCTTGCCTCTTCGCTCTCCGCCATCATCGGGAACATATCTTCGCGATAGTTCTGCCAGTGGCCCGACACTTTAAACAGGTCAACACGGGCGATGTGGGGTGTGACGACCCCTTGGTAACCGCGTTTCGTTTGCTCGTTTTTGAGGAAATTTTCGAGGGTGGAACGGATCAAAGTTCCCTTCGGTGTCCACAGCGGTAAACCGGGGCCAACTTGATCAGAAAACAAAAATAAACCGAGATCTTTGCCGAGTTTACGATGATCCCGCTTCAGCGCTTCTTCTTTGCGGCGTTTGTACTCGGCAAGTTGTTCGGGAGTTTCCCATGCTGTGCCATAAATGCGTTGTAGTTGCTGATTGTTCTCGTCGCCACGCCAGTACGCACCCGCTACTGATTCGAGGGCGATCGCCCTCGGATTAAGATCACCAGTACTTTCGAGGTGAGGGCCAGCACAGAGATCCCACCATTTATCCTCAAGGTGATAGAGCGTAATCGGCGCTTCGAGACCTTCAAGAATCTCTAACTTATAAGGCTCATTGATTTCCTTGATGCGCTTCTCCGCTTCCTCGCGAGATACCTCTTCTCTGGTCACAGCAAATTTCTTTTTGATAATCTTGACCATCTCTTTTTTGATGGACTTCAGATCCTTATCCGTAAAAGGCTCTTCCTTATCAAAATCGTAATAAAAACCGTTTTCCGTCCAAGGGCCAATGGTCACCTGCGCATCAGGAAACAACTTCTGAACCGCCATTGCCATCACGTGGGATGTCGTGTGACGAATTCGTTTTAAGGTATCCGACTCACTGGTTTTCGGCAGTTTTATGGGTTCAAGTTGATCGCTATTCGCTTCGGCCATGCTTGCTCTCTCTCCTTGGATTTTTACAACAATTTATTTCAACCTATACATGGTATCCGGTCAATGCAGCCTCTACCCACAATCAAGATAATTTCTCACCGTGCCGGATCAAAAGATCGTGTCAATTTGAAATTAAATGCTGTTTTGAGAAAACGAGATCTAGATAATTTTTCTGATATACAAAACACGAATTACCTCTATTCAGAAAACGAAAGTTCTACACCTAAAGAATAATTTCTAAAGATAACTTGAATACTGTTTTAGATATTGTTTTGCTTTCTCTAAAAAACACTACTCGCTGAACTCACTGCTAAATAAACGGCTTAGTTAAAGATTTAAACCTGCTATATTCTCATAAATAGTTTTTCTTTTTCAGAATAAAAATCCTAATCAAAAAGCAAGACCATATTGTCAGAAAAGGATCTTTTCTACGTATGTTTACGAGGGGGATAGGGGGTTCTACACCACTTCTCAATTTAATCAAAAGGTTCTAATTTAGAGTTGTTCGACTATTTAGAACAAGCCTTGAAGTTCACTGAACTAAGGGTTTCGGTTTCAATCATGTGTGCTCTATTACCTCTTAAATATATGTCTCGCCAAATTCTTCTCTTTTCGGCTCTTTTGTTAGTTTGTACCGGGGTGGCGATCGCCCCTGCCCAGTCCCAAGAAAGTGAAACAGATGATCGAATAGGCGTACCTGACAAGACCGTCCCTGGCGGCTCTTACTTCCGTTAGGACAATCGCACCAGCGGACATTTAAAAGATTGCCTCAACAAATTGTTGCTTACGTAGCTTCTAATTGTTGGGGCAATTTAAGTAAATGATTGAAAGTGTTAAACAAGGCCTATTATTTGCGAGCTTTACTAATGGCTTTAGAA
>JBARRZ010000165.1:0-2951 GCA_049644465.1 Limnothrix sp. | reverse complement strand
CTTTTGGTCTGGGGATTAATAAACCCGATGTACGCTGGATTATTCATTATCAAACCCCATATTTACTAACAGAATATGTTCAAGAAATTGGCCGAGCTGGGCGCGATGGAAAAAAGAGTGAAGTTCTAAGTTTGATCAGCGAGCCTACAGGGTTGCTTAATCCAGAAGACAAGCGGCGTAACGAGTTCTTTTTACAAGCATTACAAAAAAATATTCGACAAGCTCAAAAGATTGCTAAGACACTACCAATCAAAGGTAGTATTTCTGATTTTGAAAATAACGAGGTGGATTTAAGTTTGGCAATTTTACATCGTGCGGGACAGCTCCGCTGGCATGATCCTTTTACTTTTGAGAGAGCTGCTAATCTAAACCATAAAGTCTTTAATTCACTGATTCAAGAACACACAAAAGAATTAAAAAGAATGCAGCAATTTTGGCTTTACAAAGGCTGCCGCTGGCAGTATTTATTGCAAGAGTTTGGGTTTGACAGTCAGGCAAAAAACTTTCGTTGTGGCCATTGCGATCACTGTCAACAATAATTACTAAACTGCCTGCTCAGCACGTCTTTTGTTTTATATTAAAAATTATAGAAATTGCTGATTAAGCCACCATGAACCGATTCCAGCTTTGTTGTAAAAAAACAGCGATCGCCACTATCTTCACCACGGCGATCGCCCTGAGTTCTTTTGGGTTAAACCCGAAAAATGCCCAAGCTCAAAAAGATCCCTTTGCCGATTCCACGTCCTTGCCCCTGAGCCTAACGCTTGAAGAACTTGATGGTTCGTGGCGCAAATTTAGCATTTCAGGTCAGTACGACATGGCCGATCTGCTCAAAGCATGGACTAGTCTATTTGGCGGTGCGGTCAGTTATAGCAACGTTTATTTCACGCAAGGCAAAACCACAACTACGGCGGGACAAACCTATCTTGTCGCCTACCGAGTACCGCTTTCAGGGAGAGATCTTGACCTCAGTCAGCTTTTTGCAGGCTGGGGCATGACTGGTTCTCAAGAGAATGGTTGTGATGCTTTGTCAGAATTCATAACGCCACCGCTAACGATGCAAAGTGAAATCAGTTTGGCGCTGCTCAATCCGACAACGATTGGCTCTCTTAACGATATTCGGACTTTGGACGTTGCTGCCGAAATTCAAGCGTCTGAAAAACGCCACAATGCGCTGCTTGAGTCCTGTCGAGAACAAGAATTACGTGCTGTTTCTGCTGAAGCAAAGCAAACGCTTGGATCAATTCACCGCGCCCAGCAGGCTTATCAGTTTGAAAATGTTAGCTTTACGCCAAATATTAGTGAGCTGGGTATTGGCGAGTTTGACGAAGAAAATTATCGTTATTTTATTTCAATAGATTCTCCTCGTTTTGTCTCCACTCAGGCGATCGCCACCTCCGAAACAGGCTTTAACTTGGTCGGTGGTGTCGCGGTTGTTGATAATGGTGGCCCCGGTCTTGACTACACCCTCAGCATTCTCTGCGAAGCGACAGAAGCAGGCGGCGAAATTCCTGCTGCGCCGACCTTTAATCCACAGACAATGATTCTCAGCTGTCCTGCGGGTACGAGAGAAAGTTACTAGGCTATTCGCTGGGATTTTTTGATTACTCTAAATAATTGAGAATCCCGGCTTAGTTCTGCTTATGATGCTGTGGGGCGATCGCCGTAAAAAAGAGTTATTCAATATTTTTTACAAAGTGAAAAAGTTTTTTTGTGGGAATGGCGATCGCCTTTTTTGTCTTTTACTTAACTTGTCAAATTAAAGATTAATCAAAACTTAAACAAACGATTTATTTGCAGACAAAATCAAAAAGTGAGCAAATTCATCTTCTGGTCAAACCTCTTTCACTGTTCCATCTCCTCAGAAAAAAGCGATAAACTAACAAACGAAGGATTTTGCTGCACCGTCGCTAACTATGAACGATTCCCGGACAACATTTTGCCCCGTACCAGAAGAACAACAACCCCTCAACGAATATAGCCAGCTCAAAGACTCATGGTTTTTCAGTTGGGGGACGACTGAAATGATTGTTTACTTACGCAAAACTGCGTGGACATGGTTTTGGGCAACTGTCGTTGTAACGCCAATCGCTTGGGCGAGTTTCCCTTTTGATCGCTATCCAGCCAAGCTCGTCCTAAGTGCGAGCCTCGGCGGTATGTTTCTGCTAAGTCTTGTCTTGATCCGTTTATATTTGGGGTGGCGGTATATTCGCGATCGCCTCCAAACAGACAAATTATTTTACGAAGAATCCGGTTGGTACGATGGTCAAATTTGGCAAAAACCAGACTCCGTTCTCCAGCGCGATCGCCTGATTGTCTCCTACCAAGTTGCGCCCATTCTCCAGCGAGTATTACAGACCGGACTCATCATCTTCGGCATCGCCGGCAGTTTCCTCCTCGCCCTCATTCTTCTGTAAAAATTTCTGCCAATTTCTGCCAAAAAGCCACTCTCAAAGCTCTTTTAAATCATTCACTTCACTCCCCAAAACCATGTCCAGAGGCAAACGGGTTCAATCCCCTCAATTAGAAATCAACCTCCTTCGCGAAGGTCTGACAGAATCAACCCATTGCGCCGAAGCTGTGGTTTGTGACACCAAAGGTCGAGTCCTTTCCGTCGCCGGCGATGCCGAAAGTTCCGCTTTCATGCGTTCTGCACTCAAGCCATTCCAAGCGCTCGGTGTTGTGGGTTCAGGCAGTCTTTCTACTTACAATCTCTCTGATAAAGATCTGTCTGTAATCTGCGGTTCGCACCAAGGGACAAAAGAGCACGCTCGCCAAGTTTTTCGGATTTTGTGGCAAGCTGACCTCGAACCACAATCGCTACGATGCCCAATTCCCCACGGTAAAGGTAGCGCTCTCGAACATAATTGTTCTGGCAACCATGCGGGGATGTTGATCACTTGCAAACACTGTAATTGGTCGGTGAGCAGTTATATGGAGCATTCTCACCC
>JBARRZ010000164.1:0-2970 GCA_049644465.1 Limnothrix sp. | reverse complement strand
TTTATATTCAATACTTTTTCTCCCCGGAGAAAGAGACTAATTGGAAACTTGCGGAATAAAAATTTAAGCCCGCAAATACTACAAACTTTTTCTCCCCGGAGAAAGAGACTAATTGGAAACTTGCAGCTTTTGGATTTCTGCAGCTTTTGGATCATACTTCACTCTTTTTCTCCCCGGAGAAAGAGACTAATTGGAAACTTGTTATTCTGGAGCGCGGCAGCTGTCACATTGTGGTAGCTCTTTTTCTCCCCGGAGAAAGAGACTAATTGGAAACATAGGTTCGCACACTGGCGTGATCTTACAACCAGAAACTTTTCTCTTCGGAGAAAGAGACTAATTAGAAACGGGATTTAGATTACCGATCTAGATCCCTATTTTTTTGCATCGAAATGAAATTTGGTATGACTGACGATCGCCCTGAAATTCTTCAGCAAGATTTCCCGATTCACTATTCCCGATAAATGTCCGCCATCTCAGTGGCGATCGCCCTAATTTTCTGCACAAACTCTTCCGGCGCGACCACTTTTACCTTATTTTTAAAACCCAAAATCCATTTTTGTAAATCAATATCCCCTTCCACATCAATACTTTCCGGCGCATTAAGCCGACCAACCGACCATTGTGGCAAAGTGAGTTGTAGCCTGTGGGGAAAAGCCTGATCCCCCGTTGATTTCAGACAAAACAATTTCCCATCGTCCTCCGTCTGATTCAGGCGATCGCCCCGCTTAGAAAACTTGATTTGCCCTTTCCCAAACCGCTGTCGCCCTTCCTGAATAAACTTAAAACTATCATCATTCATCCAAATTTCTAGCGTGATTTCCACCTGTTTTTTAGTATTACTAGAAAGATATAACTTTTGTTCCTTTGGATCACTCCCCAGATAAACACCGGGGGTCGCTTTATAGAGTTTTTCTAGGCGTTCTTGGGCTTTTTTCTGTTCAGTGGGCGTACGAGTTGCCAAAGAATGGGAATGATTAAACCTCAGGCGATCCATCCGCTCAAAACCTAATAAACCATCACTTTTTTCAAAGCCAAGATACCAAGCAATATTAAAAAAGACGATTTGTAGGGGATAAGCTCGAAACGGTTCTTTTGTGATGTCTTTCCAGATGGCGGTGTTATAAAAATAAGCGAATTCATACATTTCTCCCTGCCGAATCGCGTCATTTAGTTTCTGCAAAGATGCCTCCGCGTGGAGACTATCCCCCGGTAATTCTTCGGTGTTGACAATATTTCTGTTGCCGATCGCCCACATGGGTTTCGTTTCATTTTCCGTGGGAATACCACCATATTGGAGACGCTGCTCAAGGATGTCCGCTAGTTCCACCGCAGTGGGATCTTCGAGATAAATTTTTTGGCTGTGCAACACTTCCCGCAGACGTTGGAGTTCACTAGGGGAAAGGATTGCTGTACCGAGATAGTAGCCATGTTTAACGGGGAATTTTTTGGGCATAAGTCCATAGGGTTTAAAGACTGTTTCGATGTCGCGTCGGATCTGGTTCCGGAGTTTACCGCCGATTATCCCCAGTTGGTTGAGGGTTTTTTCTAGTTCGATAGATTGGTACGGGACAGACTGCGGTTGAGCATTTTTTAGTCGATTGTGGCGGTCTTTTTGTTTTTGGGTTTCATGGCGATCGCCGATAAATGGGTGCTGAATAATGGTGCGAAAAATAATGAGTAACCGCTCAAAGGGTTCCCAGTCGGTATAGCGGTGTCCGGGGTAATGGGAGGCTAGGAAAAAATCGGCTTTTTCTGGCGCAATGTCGGGTTTCTTGATGGGCGTTTTTGGGTCAATACATTGCAAAAAACCGTTGGCATCTAACCAAATTAAATCCTGTCTCAATTCATCGAGATCACTATATATTGCCCCCTGTTTTTCCCGCAGGCGATCGCCTATTTGTTGGAGCAGATCACCTGCTGCTGTTTGGATATCGGGTTCGGTGAGGAGCAGTTTTAATAAAAATAATAATCGTTCAAAATCCAGCAGGTGGGAATAGCGATGTAGGGTATATTTGCTCTGGCGATTCTGGCGATAGATGATGCTACGGGGAATTTTTTCTAGGGAATATTGCAGTTTTTCGGGTTGATAGTTTTGTTGATCGGTTAAGGTGAGGGGCAAAATTTCGATGATGCCTTCGCTGCGATCTGGCGGAAATACGCTGAGGGATTTTGCCATGCCATCAATAATTTGTGGGAGAACTTGGCGATCGCGGTTTTTATTGCGTTTGTGGCATTCTTTGGCGGGGATATCGAGAAACCATGCGACCCAATGCAAGGGTTCTGGGCTAAGGGTTTGGGTATTTTGTAACCAGTTCAATCGCCACACTCGTTTGATATTGGTGGCATCGTAAATGATGGTTTGTCCGGCATTAAAAGCGACTTGGGCTTGGTGGAGGGCGAGGGTTTCGATCTCTTGCCAATCTCCTTGGATGGTTTCATCGCCATAGAGTTCGGCGCGGATGTTGTCGGTGGAGATGATGCAGGGATTCGGGACAAGTCGAGCAAGGACTGCGGCAAAGGTCGTTTTGCCACTACCGGGTAAGCCGATGAGCAAAAAATGTAAATGATGGATGGGATGATGATTTGCCATATTCTAGGCTCAGAAAAGGTCTAATTTCACTTATTTATCCGCAGGACATCGATAGTAGCTATAGTATTGACGCGCAGGACAATTTTTGGCGACCGATCTGCAAAATGGCTGTAATGTTGATTATGCCGTTGGAACGCTCGATGACTTGCTGTACAAGATTTTTGGGCTTTTTTGAGGGGAGATAATGGTGAATCTAAGCTACAATTTGACTAACGGTCGCAAACCGCTGCTGGAACTCTCTCTGGCTAAAGGTTTGAATGACCAGCCCCTTCCCGGTCGCTTCGGCGATCGACTAATTGGAAACTACAGCAAAGCTAAAGGCACTTGCTACAACTGGTAACCCTTCCCGGTCGCTTCGGCGATCGACTAATTGGAAACAC
>JBARRZ010000163.1:0-2412 GCA_049644465.1 Limnothrix sp. | reverse complement strand
GTTGGGGAAAATCATCGGGCGATCGCGCCAAATTTGGTTTGACTGTGCCCCAGATTTTACAAGTCGTGAACAGGCTCGAAGAAGCTGGCATGTTGGATTGCCTGCAACTGTTGCACTATCACATCGGCTCACAACTCTCGGCGATTAGTGTCGTAAAATCAGCCATTAAAGAAGCCTCACAAATTTATGCGGAACTGGTATTGCTCGGCGCACAAATGGGTTTTCTCGATGTGGGCGGCGGTTTGGCAGTCGATTACAACGGCGCGAAGAACGATTCGCCAGCTTCAAAAAATTACAACATGCAAAACTACGCAAACGACGTGGTGGCGACAGTTCAAGATACTTGCGAAGAAAAAAATATTGCAGCGCCAATTTTAGTCAGTGAAAGTGGACGGGCGATCGCCTCTCACCAGACCATCCTCATTTTCGACATCCTCAACAGCAGCAATATTGACCCCGTTTTGCCACCAAAATCCGCAACAAAAGAGCACCTAACCCTGAGAAATTTGCGCGAAACCTACAGCACAATCACCCCAGAAAATTGCCAAGAAGCCTATCACGACGCCGTGCAATTCAAAGAAGAAGCGATCAATCTCTTTAACTTGGGATATCTCACTCTCGGCGATCGCGCCTGTGCCGAAGAATTGTATTGGTCATGCTGCCAAAAGATTTTCAGCATCGTACAATCTCAGCCTGATACACCCGACGACTTTGCAGAATTACTCCAAAATATGGCGTCAATTTACTATGGCAACCTCTCTATTTTTCGCTCGATTCCTGACAGTTGGGCTATTGATCAACTATTTCCGTTAATGCCAATTCATCGTCTCCAAGAACAGCCTACAAAAAAAGGAGTTGTTGTTGACTTAACTTGTGATAGCGATGGCAAAATCAAGTCTTTTATTAATACAAAAAACAATCCTGAAAATTTACTAGCGCTACATCACTCAAATAATCAAAGCTATTATCTTGGGCTATTTTTAATAGGCGCATACCAAGAAGTAATGGGCAATTCTCATAATTTGTTTGGCGAAACATCCGTTATCAATGTCCATTTCACAGCCACCGGTTATCAATTTGAACCCATCGTTGCGGAACAGATAATTGCCAACATTTTGCCAACCGTTCAGCACGATGTTTTTGAATTGATTGCAAAAGTACAAAAGCTTGCTAACTCTGAAATCAGAAATAATCGTCTCAATAAAGCCCAAGCAGATCGAATCACTCAGGCTTACAAAGCTTTTTTGTGTACTGGAACTTATTTAAATTAACGAAACAAAATAACAGTTTTCCGTACTTTTAAGCTTGGTTAACATCTGCAATTTGAGAAGTCAACAAACGATCCATCCAAGACTCAAAAAACTTGCGATTCTCTAGTTGCTTAGCCGTATCATTAGTATCAACAGGGTTCGGCACTAAACCGAGTAAAGCCGCGCTAGTCACGCAAAACATTGACTTTTGGAAAGTCTGACAAATCTTGACACGAATATCTTGCTCACTGCGGCCAATATTGTAGTAATAGTCCTGAAGATAATCGGGTAAATAGTGGCGCATATCTTGCATAAGCAGCGTTGGTGGAATACCAGAACCACCAATTGGCAGAGGGTCTGCGTATAGCGCGCCGTAAGTGAAAACTGCTTTTTCGGGGGGGATTTGCGCGGCTTGAGCGTTGTAAGAAATAGTGCCGGGAAAGGGTGTCCCGCGAAAGAAAATCGCCTCTACGTAGGGAACGCCAGTGTCCATCAAAAATGTGATGCCTGCGGCTTCGGGAATCAGCTCAAAAACTTCGCCACGCAGGTTAACTTTGTAAGTGATTGGCTTAGCGGCATCGGCAACAAGTGCGTCCAGAATATGGTGCGTCACGTCGTAGGTAGAATGGATTTCGCCTGCATCGTAGCGATCACTGAGGGTAATGAACATGTCGCTCATCACTCGCCAGAATTGCCCCAAGCCAGTGTAGTAGGCCATCTGACGGGTTTGTTCTAGTAAAAAGTCGGGGAATAATTTATTTAAGCCCAACATCAAAGGATTATTTTTCCAGCGGGCGGCGATCGCCTGCTTTGCGACAGCGACAAACTCTGGCGTATCGAGATAAGCATCTAACCCACCGCCACCATGCCAAAACATTGAACGCATACAGTATTCGGCGTACTCGTAATTAATACGTTTATGCCATAAAAATTTGCCGAGCTTACCCGCGTTTACATCACCGTTAAAGTATTTGAAAAAAGGAAACAAATTTAAAAATTGCGACTCTGCAATATAGTTCAAATTGTTTGAATAAGCGTCCAAAACAATACCGTAACTTTTCAAAATGCCGACAACTTCCATCACATTTTGATCACTATCGTCAAGCATCGGTTGGCTGTCTTCTAAGCGATGAACATATTTGGCGAGAGGATGGTGAGAAGG